>JANLYC010000184.1:0-33292 GCA_031365435.1 Nocardioidaceae bacterium | reverse complement strand
CGTTGGACGTCCCGGAACGCGAGGCGCGGGCTGCAGCGGCGGAGGAGGTCGTCACCCGGTTGCAGGAGCAGGATGTGGCCGCGGTGGCCATCACCTTCATCGACAACTCCGGGATCACCCGGGTCAAGTGTGTCCCGCTCGCACGCCTTGCCCACACCGCCGCGTGGGGGGTCGGGATCTCGACGTCGTTCGACCGTTTCCGCTTCGACGACTGGATCGCGGCTGATCCCGACGGCCGGGCGCCCGTGGGAGACCTGCGCATCGTCCCCGACGTGCGCCGCGTGGTTCCGCTGGCAGCTCAGCCCGGGTGGGCGTGGGCGCCGGCCGACCGGTTCGAGCAGAGCGGCGCACCACACGTGCAGTGCAACCGGCTGCTCCTGCAACGCCTGGTCGACCAGCTCGCCGAGCAGTCCATCGAGGCCAAGGCGGCCTTCGAGATCGAGTGGGTGGTCAGCGACGACCCCGTCGACGACTTCCGTCCGGCCATGCGTGGGCCCGGCTACGGGATGAACCGCTTGATCGAGGTATCGGACTACGCGCGTGACCTCATCACTGCGCTGACGGACGAGGGTGTCACAGTCGAGCAGTTCCATCCCGAATACGCGCCCGGCCAGCTCGAGCTCTCGGTGGCACCGGAGTCGCCCGTCGACGCGGCCGACACCTCGGTGCTCGTCCGATCGACCATCCGGGCCGTCGGTGACCTGTACGGCCTGCGGACGTCGTACTCACCGAAGGTCGCCGTCCCGGGTGTCGGCAACGGTGGCCATGTCCACCTGAGCCTCTGGCGCGAGGGCAAGAACCTGATGGCGGACGGCGACGGTCTGTTCGGACTCACGAGCGACGCCGAGGCCTTCGGTGCCGGTGTGCTTCAGCATCTGCCGGCCTTGATGGCGGTCGGAGCGCCGAGCGCGGTCAGCTATCTGCGTCAGGTGCCGTCGCACTGGGCGGGTACGTTCGCCTGCTGGGGTCTGGAGAACCGCGAGGCCGCGCTGCGGATGGTCACCGGCTCGACAGGGAGCAGCCCCTGGGCTGCCAATCTCGAGGTGAAGTGTTTCGACCTGCACGCCAACCCCTACCTCGTGCTCGCCGGGCTGCTCGCCACCGGCATGGCCGGTATGGCGGGGCGCGCCAACCTCCCCGAGCCTGTGGACGTCGACCCGGCGGTCCTCGACGAGGCGGTTCTGACCGCCCGGGGCATCGCGCGGCTGCCGCAGGACCTGCGCGTCGCCACCGATGCGTTCGCCGCGGACGAGACGGTGCGCACGGCGTTCGGTGACGATCTGTCGAGATCGGTCATTGCGCTGCGCGAGAGCGAGCTCGAGCTCTTCGACCAGATCAGCGACGAGGAGCTCGCAGCGGCCACCCGCTGGCAGCACTGACCTTCGGCATACCCAACGTGGTCATCGCACGCTAGCGTGCGATGCATGACGCAGCTCCGGGAGTCGGTGGGCCGGGTCGCCGAGGAGCATGCCTTCTCAGGTGTGGTCCGCGTCGACCGTGCTGGGCACATCGAGGTCGCGGAGGCCTTCGGGTTCGCCGAGCGGGCCTATCGCGTCCCGAACACCGTCGACACACACTTCGCCATCGCCAGTGGGTGCAAAGGGCTGACGGCTTTGACGGTGATGAGCCTGATCGACGAGGGCCGGCTCGCCCTGACCACGACGGCGCGTTCCGTGCTGGGCAGCGACCTCCCCGAAGTCGACGACCGCGTGACCGTCGAGCAGCTGCTGTCCCATCGTTCGGGCATCGGGGACTACCTCGACGAGGACTCGGACCTCGACGTCTCCGACTACGTGATGCCGGTGCCGGTGCACGAGCTGGCGACCACCGAGGGCTACCTGCCGGCCCTGGCAGGACACCCGTCGAAGTTCGCACCCGGCGAACGGTTCTCCTACTGCAACAGTGGGTACGTCGTGCTCGCGCTCATCGCGGAGCGTGTGGCGGGCACGCCGTTCCACGATCTGGTGGCGGAGCGGGTCTGTACGCCCGCCGGCATGGGCGACACGGCGTTTCTCCGCTCCGACGAGCTGCCCACGCGGGCGGCGCGTGGCTACCTGGAAGCGGAGGGCCTGCGCACCAACGTGCTCCATCTGCCGGTGCGCGGCAGTGGCGACGGGGGCGTGTACACGACCGTCAGCGACGTGCACACGTTCTGGGAAGCGATGTTCGCCGGGCGCATCGTCCCGATGGACCGAGTCGCGGAGATGCTGCGGCCGCGCAGCCCCGTCGCCGAGGGCGAGCGGCGGTACGGCTTCGGCTTCTGGCTGCAGCCGACCGGCGACGCGGTGTTCCTCGGGGGGTCTGACGCCGGCGTCTCGTTCCGGAGTGTTCGCGACCCGGAGCACGAACTGACCTGGACCGTCATCGCGAACACGAGCGAGGGTGCCTGGGACGTGGTTCGCGCCCTCGGCGAGCTGCTTTCCGATGGCTAGCAGCGGCCATGGCGTCGTCGAGTCGGTCAGTCTGGCCCGGCAGCACACGTTCAGCAAGGACGAGGCGCCACTCATCCGTCTGCTGGCTGGTCTCGGGGTAGCGGGCGACGCCCATCTGGGCCGGACCGTGCAGCATCGCTCTCGGGTGGCTCGCGACCCGACGCAGCCGAACCTCCGTCAGGTGCACCTCATCCATGGCGAGCTCCACGACGAGCTGCGTGCGCAGGGCTTCGACGTTTCGCCGGGCGTCATGGGCGAAAACGTCACGACCCGTGGCGTCGAGCTGCTCGCATTGCCGAGGGGCAGCCGTCTCCGTCTCGGAGCGGAGGCAGTCGTCGAGGTCACCGGACTTCGGAACCCATGCGTCCAGCTCGACCACTTCCGGCAGGGGTTGATGGCCGCCGTCCTCGACCGCGACGACGAAGGCAACCTGGTCCGCAAGGCTGGTGTCATGGCCGTCGTCGTGACCGGCGGCGGCGTGCGACCCGGAGACCCCATCGCAGTCGAGCTTCCACCACCACCCCACATTCGGCTGCAACGGGTCTGACGCGCAGCCGTGCGAGCGGTCTTCAGGTCGCGGGCACCCTCTTGCCCAGAGGCGCTTATGTCTGGTCGGGGTCGTACAGGCCGATCAGGCGCCGCTTCGGGTCGAGCCGCGTCAGCAGAGCATCACCGATGCCGCGGAGCTGCTCCAGCTGTGGGCGCGTGAGCACGTCGATGACATGGTGACGCACGGTCTCGACGTGCCCGGGAGCGGCCGCCACGACGGCATCCCAACCCTCGGCGCTGAGTCGCGCGTTCGTGGCGCGACCGTCCTCGGGACACGGGAAGCGCTCCACCAGACCGCGCTCCTCCAGCCGGTGCACGACGTGCGAGAGCCGCGGCAGCGTGGCGTTGGTGCGCTGGGCCAACGACGTCATCCGCAGCGTTCGCTCCGGCGACTCCGAGAGCATGGCGAGGACGAAGTACTCGAAGTGGGTGAGGCCCGCCTCAGCTCGCAGCTGGGCGTCCAACACTCCCGGGAGCAGCTCGACCACCGCCAACAACCGAAGCCACGCAGCTCTCTCGTCCTCAGCCAGCCATCTGGTCTCCACCCACGTAGCCTAACTTTAAGTTGACGGAACAACTAATTCGTGTAGAGTGTTAGTTGAAGCAACAACCAAATACCTCGAACGCCAGGAGCAACTCATGACACACCTCTCCATCCTCGGCACCGGCACCATGGGCCAGGCCATCGCTGCGATCGCCCTCAAAGGCGGCCACACCGTCCAGCTGCTCGGCGCGAGCGACTCCGACACCCCGGTGACCGGCGAGATCGTGGTCCTCGCGATTCCCTACCCCGCCGTCAGCAATGTCATCGCCCAGCGCGGCGAGAGCCTTGCCGGCAAGATCGTCGTCGACATCACCAACCCGCTCGACTTCGAGACCTTCGACTCCCTCGTCGTGCCCGCCGAAGGCTCCGCCGCCGCCGAGATCGCAGCCGCCCTGCCGAAGTCGCGGGTGCTCAAGGCGTTCAACACCACCTTCGCCGCCACGCTGGCCGCCGGTACCGTCGGCCCGTTGACCACCACGGTGCTGATCGCCGGTGACGACGCCCAGGCCAAGTCCACGCTGGCCGGTGTCATCACCTCCGGCGGTCTCGACGCCGTAGATGCGGGGTCACTGAAGCGGGCCCGCGAGCTCGAGGCCTTCGGCTTCCTCCAGCTCACCCTCGCCGTCGGCGAGAAGGTCTCCTGGACCGGCGGCTTCGGCGTCGCCGCCTGACCGGCCGCACCTCCACACCAAGCAGGAGAGAGAGCACACCATGACCGTGAACGCCGTCCGCCTCAACCATGCCGTGCTGTTCGTGAGCGACCTGGAGCGCAGCATCGCCTTCTACCAACAGGCCTTCGACATGTCGGTCATGGCGCGTGAACCGCGAGCGAACGCGGCGTTCCTGCGCCTGCCCAGGTCGGGGAACCACCACGACCTGGGTCTGTTCGGGGTGGGGGCGCAACCTCCCCGCCCCCGTGGCAGCCTCGGCCTGTACCACCTCGCTTGGCAGGTCGACACCATCGAGGAGCTCGAAGAGGCCCGCCTCACCCTGGTCAACCTCGACGCGTTCACCGGTGAGTCCAGCCACGGCGCCACCAAGAGCGTGTACGGGCGTGATCCGGACGGCAACGAGTTCGAGGTGATGTGGATGCTCCCCAAGGCCAGTTGGGGCGAGTTTGCCAGCGCCGCACCGGTCGAGCACCTGGACCTGCCCGGCGAGGTACGCCGGTGGGCCGGCGTACGCACGGCCGCCGAGCTGGTCCCGGTGCCGGCGCGATGACGCCCGAGACGTACGCGGGACCGGTCGTCGCGACGTATGGCGCCGTGGACCCCGCAGCACCGATCGTCGTGCTGCTGCACGGGCGTGGCTCCACCGAGCAGGACATCCTCGGGCTGGCCGCACGACTGCCCGTCGGACCGGCGTACGCAGCGGTGCGCGCACCGATCGCGGAAGGCGGCGGCTTCGCCTGGTTCGCCAACCGCGGCATCGGTCGTCCAGTCGCTGAGTCGCTACGGAGCACGATGAACTGGTTCCGCACCTGGCTCGATGAAGTCGCCCCAGCGGGCCGGCCGGTCGTGCTGATCGGCTTCAGCGGAGGGGCCGCGTTCGCCGGCGGCCTGGTGCTGAACGACCCCGCACGCTATGCCGGGGCTGCAATCCTCTACGGGACCCTACCCTTCGACGCGGGTCTCCCCACCGACGCAGGCGGGCTGGCCAACCTGCCGATCTTCGTGGCCCAGGGCGATGGAGACCACGTCATACCGCGAGAGCTCCTGGACCGGACCTGGACCTACCTGCTGGCCGAGTCCGGTGCGCCCACGCTCGCCCTTCGCCAACCCGGCGGGCACCAGCTCACGGCGGACACTGTCGACCAGCTCGCCGACTGGATCGCCCACCGGCTCGCGTTCCTCGCCCGCCATGACGCGACCCCGGCTGGGCCACGAGACGACCTTAGTTGGTCCACGCTTCCGGGCGGCGAGCTGCCCGCGCGACGCGGCCCGAGGCCCGAGGTGACCTGGACGATTCCCCAACAGCAACAGACCCAGAACCCGCCCGAGGATCTCCAGGAGCGACTGTTCGAAGAGCTGCGCAAGCTGCCCGGCGTGGACGTCGGGCCGTCCCACATCTCGGTTCCCGGCGCCCGGGGCTTCACATTGCAGGAGGGCGCCACGGACGAACACGCGTTCCTCGTCCCACAGTTCGCCGAGTTCGCCCACCTGCACCCGGCATACGACGGCTCCCTGCACCTGGTCCTGCCACCCGGCCTTGCCGCGGACGTCTCGACCAAGGGCTGGGGACGACCCCACATGTGGGCGGGCACCCGCCTCTCCCCCGGTTTCATGCTCGTCCACGGCCCCAGGGACGACGACGAGCTGGTCACGGTCCGCGGGATCGTAGCCGCGAGCCACGCCTATGCGAGGGGCGAGCTCTCGACGGCCATCGCTGGGTGAGGCTGTAGAGCTCGAAGGGGTCCTGGCCGAGCGACTGTGACCTCGACCCCTTGCTGGCGTCCGGCACTACCGATATGCCGACGCAGCGCTGTCCCCGGGTCCCGGGAACCAGAATCTCGGCTGGCTAATGTTGACGGATGGTTACCGGAGAAGCCCTCAGGCGGGCTGAGCTATCGACCGGCCTCGCTCTTCCTTTCGTTTCGGTCGGTCCGAGCACCGCGACGCCCGTGCTGCTCCTGCATGCCTGGGGGGAGTCTCACCGCTCCTTCGACCGTCTCTTGCCACTGCTCCGACACACGGTTCTCGCCATGGCGATCGACCAACGTGGCCACGGCGCAGCCGACCGGCCGGAGGCCGGATACGAGCTCGCCGACTTCGCCGCCGACGTCGTGGCTTTCATGGACGCCGTGGGACTGTCCTCCGCGGTGTTGTTGGGGTCGTCGAGTGGCGGGTACGTCGCCCAGCAAGTGGCCATCACCAACCCCAACCGGGTGGCCGGCCTCGTTCTTGTCGGATCCCCGCGCACGCTTCGAGGTCGGCCGTCCTTCACCGACGAAGTCGAGCAACTGTCCGATCCTGTGGATGCCACGTGGGTAAGGCAGTCCCTGACGTGGTTTCCGCGGTTTCATCAGGTGCCGGAGTCGTACATCGAAGATCGCGTCCAGGACGGCGCCCGCATACCCGCCAACGTGTGGCGCGAGACCTTCAGCGGACTGTGCAACGCAACGCCTCCCACCGACACTGCCACCATCAACTGTCCCACGCTCATCATTTGGGGCGAGCGGGACGAGTTGTTGACCCGCGAGCATGAAGAGAACCTCGCCGGGGCCATTCCCGGCTCGCGACTCGTCGTCTACGAGAACACCGGCCACCTCGTCCTCTGGGAGCAGCCCGAGAGGGTGGCTCGCGACCTGACGACCTTCGTCGAGAGCATCGCGCGGCAACCGAGCTGACGCAGTCGCGACAGCCGCCTCGTCATACCGCCGTCTGCGATCTCACCGGGACGGTCCTCGCTGCACTGCTTGCGCCAGGAACCGCCGAAGGACTCGCAAGTCAGGTCGGTGCGGTGGAATGCCGCGAGGTGCGCGACGTCGAACTCGACCGGCTCGCCGTGTGGCAAGTCGCGGACGAGCCGCTCTGCGTTCCTGTCGCGCAAGACGGTCGAGCGACCTGTCTCGACCATTTCCTGGGGAAGCTCGAGGTGACGAAACGTGCCCAGCTTGCGGCCAAATTGCGGCCGGCGACGGAGGTCGCGAGCACCGAGCGACCGAGTTGACTCGTCGCGCTCGCCGATCCCCACCGTGAGATGCCGGGCGGTTCAGGACTCGAGCGCACGTTGGAGATTGCTGACAAACACCTTGTTCCGGCGCGGAACCATGAACGCCATCATCGGGATCATGAGGATCTTGAGTCCGCTGGGCCGCATCTCGACCGCGCGTGTGAAACGCGTACCATCCCCGGCCGATTCGACCGTGTACGTGATCCGCGGCTGGAGCCCGGCGAAGTCGGCCCGATACACGACCCGCGCGCCAGGCTCGACCTCTAACGCAGTGAACGTCCCGTCGGTCTTGCCCATGAACGGCTTGAACTTCAGGGCGTAGGTCTTCCCGACGACTGGCACCCCATCGGTATCGGGCGGAACCGAGGCGATGTCAACGTGCCAGTTCGGTTCGTTGCGCAGGTCAGCGACATACCGGAATACGTCCTCCGGTGACCGAGCCACCACGACGCTCTCCGCAGATCTCACCATGGCTGCACCTCCGACAGGTCAGCACGTCACCCGCTCGAGGGAAACGCTCACAATGGCGTCTACCACATGATAGCCGGAGCCGCCGGACCGCCGCCCCCTGAGATCGCCCCCTTCGACCTCCGCGCCATGGTGTTCGAGTCCGGCCTCCTTGGCCCCCACCTCAAACTCCGGCAGCGCCGAGCAGCTGACCGATTCCGAAGGTCACCGCCATCGCCAACGCGCCGCCCCCGACCAGTCGGACGACGGCCGGGGCCTTGCGCGCGCTGCCGAGGTAGGCGCTCAAGACACCCGTGAGAGCCAGCGCCAGCAGGACCGCGAGGAACGTGACCGGGACCTGAAGCTGTTTCGGTGGCAGCAGGATCGCGATGATCGGCAGGATCGAACCGGCCGTGAACGCGATCGCCGACGACACCGCCGCGTGCCACGGGTTGGTGAGGTCGTTGGCGTCGATCCCCAGTTCGGCGTCGACGTGAGCGGCGAAGGCATCGTGGGCGGTGAGCTCCTCGGCCAACCTTCGCGCGGTGTCGTACGTCGCACCCTTGGCGACGTAGATCTCGGTCAGCTCGTCGAGTTCCTGGTCCGGCATCTCCTCGAGCTCGCGTCGCTCCTTGTCCAGCAACGCGCGCTCGGTGTCTCGCTGGCTGCTCACGGACACGTACTCGCCCAGCGCCATCGACACTGCACCAGCGACGAGCCCGGCGACGCCAGCGGTGAGCAGCGCCGCCCGGTCCGGAGTCACCCCTGCGACGCCCACGACCAGGCCCGCGGTCGAGACGATCCCGTCGTTGGCCCCCAGCACGCCGGCGCGGAGCCAGTTGAGACGCTGGCCCATCCCCGCCGCATGTGGCTCGTTCGGGTGCCCGTCGGCTGGATCAGGTTGATCGGTCATGCTGACGTCCTTGCGGGAGTGATCGAAGCCGATGTCACGCCGATGCCTTCAAGGGGCCAGGGTGGGCTGAGCCAGTCCTGGTGGAGCTGAGGGGATTCGAACCCCTGACCTTCTCATTGCGAACGAGACGCGCTACCAACTGCGCCACAGCCCCAGGATCGTCACCGGCCAGCCGATGTCGTGCTCGGCGGCCGATCGCCGGGAAACTCTAGCACCCGGTTCGAGGCCCTCTCGAATCGAGCGGATCAGCCGTTCGCCACGCGTGGAGTCGCGTCGACAGACCCGCCCTCGGGTTCGGCCGTCGACGGCGACGCAGCAGCACCGGCCACGGTCTCGCTGGCCTCGGCGGAGTGTCCGGACGACCAGGTCCCCGGCTCACCGAGCGTGATCGTGCGATGCGTGCGCTTGGCCACGGACTTGTCGACGTACGTCGGCAACGTCACCGGTAGCGGGTCCCACAGAGAGCCACCGTCAGCAGTCGCGACCACGCCGACGTCGACGTGCGCCTCGCGCAATGCGCCGGCGTCGAGCGTCACGGTGGGTTCGTCGTCGGCGGTGTCCCGCTCGAGGTTGGTGGCACGAGCCTGTCTGACGGCGCCGTGGGTGGCGTCGACGCGAGCGGCCGGTCGTGGCGAGACGTTGCTGGGCTCCGGACGAAAGTTCGACACCTCGTCCCAGTAGGCGTCGCTGGCGAGCCGGACCTGTCGCCTGGCCAACGCCAGGAACGCGACGATGGTCGCGACCGGGATGGCGGCCGACCACAGCGGCACCAGCCTGAACAGGGACACGATCGTCGTCACGACGGTCAGCCCGACCAGGACCAGTAGGACACGTCGACGTCGTTCTGCGGCCGCCTTCAGAGCAGCGCGACTCGGCCGCGGGCGCAGTTCGCGATCAGGCTGCTCGTGGGACGGCATACCCGGCGACAACGACGGCGTGAGCAGTCGATCGGCTGTACGGGCCGGCGTGACGACCATCCTCTCGCTGCGTGACGGTCCGCGGCGCGCGAGCACGCGCATCGCCGAGGAGAACCGCTCGATCGAGTGTTTGCGGGCCGCCTCGTCGTGTCGACGCAGCGCCTGCGGCAGAAGGTACGCCGCCCAGGCGAGGACGACGAGCGCATAGATAACTCCGGTCAAACCCACAGGTACGACCGTATGGCCGGTTTCGTCACCGGCGCGGGAACGGGGCCGGTGTGTCGCCTGAGAATTATGTGGCTGGTGTGAATCAAGTGACTCGCGACGGTCGCCCCCGCCCGTCAGCTCACGAGCTGCTCGATCCCTCCGCTCGGAGCCGCGACACCACCCCGAGGGGGGCGTCCTCGGCGGTGAGCGCGAACAGCTGGTGGTCCCGCCACATCCCGTTGATGTGCAGGTAGCGCGGGGCCAGCCCGATCTCGGTGAACCCCAGCTTCTGGACCACACGCAGGCTGGCCACGTTCTCGGGCCTGATAGCGATCTCGATCCGGTGCAGACGAAGCACGCTGAAGCAGTGGTCACAGGCGAGTGCCACGGCAGTGGGCATGATGCCCCGACCGGCATGGCCCTCGTCGATCCAGTAGCCCATCTGGGCCCACCGCGCCGAACCCCACGTGATCCCCGTGACGGTCAGCTGGCCGACCATGATCCCGTCGTAGGTGACCACGAACGGCAGCGCGCGGCCTTGCCGTCCCTGCCGGATCAGGTCACGGGTCAGCGCGCGGTATCCGGTCGACGGCCCACCCGTGTCTGGCGGTCGAGTCGACTCCCACGGCCCCAGCCACCCCAGGTTGCGCTGGCGCAGCTCCGCCCAGCGCGCCGCGTCCCGGCGCCTGATCGGCCGCAGCCCGATCCGCCCACGCTCCAGCTCGGCCGGCCATCCCCGGGTCAGGGTGCACCACCGGTGTCGGGGCGTGGATGATCACTTCCGCGCACCTGGTCGAGCGCATGGCCGAGGATCGGCATCAGCACAGCCAGCCCGTCCTTGACCCCGCCTGTCGAGCCCGGCAGGTTGACCACGAACGTGGTACCCGCGGTTCCCACCAGGCCGCGCGAAAGAGCCGCGGTCGGCACCCCCTGCGTCCGACCGTACGATCGGATCGCCTCTGCTACACCGGGCACCTCGCGCTCGATCACCAAGCGCGTCATCTCCGGCGTCTGGTCGGTGGGCGTCAGACCCGTACCACCGGTCGTCACCACAAGGTCGACGCCTTCGTCGATCGCCGCCTTCAGCACGTCGGCGACTGGCTCCCCATCGGGTATGACGCTCGAGGTGACAGCGCCGAAGCCGGCCTCGTGGAGGGCCGCGACGATCAGCGGTCCGGTGGTGTCGACGTAGACGCCGGCGGCGGCGCGGTTGGACACCGAGACGACATGGGCCCGACGGGTGGCGAAGCCAGTCACGACGTAACTCCCTCAGCCGCCTCACCCGGGCTCTGCGCAAGAGGCGGCTGCGGACTGGTCCACGTCCCCGACCGCCCTCCGGTCTTGCTGAGCACCCGCACGTCGGTGATGACCGCTCCCCTGTCGACGGCCTTGACCATGTCGACGACGGTGAGTCCGGCGACGGCGACGGCCGTGAGAGCCTCCATCTCCACTCCGGTCCGGTCCGTCGTCCGGACCGTCACGGTGATGTCGACGCCGTCGTCAACCACGTCGATGTCGACGACCACGCCACTGATTGCGACGGGGTGACACAGCGGCACCAGGTCGGGGGTGCGCTTGGCAGCCATGATGCCGGCCAGCCGTGCCACCGCGAGGGCATCACCCTTGGGCATCCCGGCCCCGCGGAGCAGTGCCACCACCTCGGCGGACAGCACGACCCGACCCGCCGCGACCGCCGTCCGCGCCGTCACGTCCTTGTCCGAGACATCGACCATCCGCGCCGCTCCGGTGGAGTCGACATGTGTCAGCCGGGGCTGATCGTCGAAGGACGACGCGGCCATCAGAACATCCGGTCCAGGACCATCACGTCAACGGTCGCACCGGCGTCGACCGAGGTCGTCTCCTCGGGGACGACGATCAACGCGTTCGACAGCGACAGGCTGCCGATGAGGTGCGAACCATGCCCCCCGATGGGCGTGACGTCCGCGCCGTCGCCCGTGACCTCGAAAGCGCCGCGGACGAACTGCCGACGACCCTCCGGGGACGAGAACGCGCTCCTGCACCTCGCGCGGACCAACGGCCTGCGGTAGGGCAGCATGCCCATCATCAGCCGGATCGCCGGCAGCACGAACACCTCGAAGGAGATGTACGCGGACACCGGGTTGCCGGGCAGCGTGAAGATCGGGGTGTCGTCCTCGCCGATGGTGCCGAAACCCTGCGGCTTGCCCGGCTGCATCGCCACCTCGTTGAACTGCACCGTGCCGAGCCGGCCGAGCACGTCCTTGACGACGTCGTAGTCGCCCTTGCTGACGCCGCCACTCGTCACCACGATGTCGGCCCGGACGAGCTGGTCGGACAACGTGTCGGTCAGTTCTTGCGGGTCGTCGGTGACGATCCCGACCCGGTACGCGATCGCCTCGGCCTGTCGGACGGCGGCCGCGATCGCGAAGGAGTTGCAGTCGTAGATCGAGTCGAAGCCCAGCGGCGTACCCGGCTCGCGCAGCTCACTACCGGTCGACAGCACGACGATGCGCGGGCGCGGGCGGGCGCTCACCTGGGAGTGTCCTGTCGCGGCGAGCACCGCAGCCTGCCGGGGGCCGAGCCGGGTCCCCTCGGGGAGCAGCAGGTCGCCCGCGCGGACATCCTCTCCGCGGGGCCGCACGTGCTGTCCTCGCTCGGGGAGCCGCGTGATCGAGACGTTCGCGCGGCCCCCGTCGGTCCATTCGATCGGGACGACGCAGTCAGCCCCGGCCGGCAACGGAGCCCCGGTCATGATCTTGACGGCCTGTCCCTCCGACAGCGCGTACGCCTTGCTCTGCCCGGCGGCCGACTCCCCCACCACCGGCAGGCGAATCGGGTTGAGCTCCCCGGCGTTCATCAGGTCGGCGCGACGGCACGCATAGCCATCCATGGCGGAGTTGTCGAACGTCGGGAGGTCGATCGAGGAGACCACGTCCTGGCAGATCGGCAGCCCGATCGCCTCCATCAGCGGCTGCTCGTACGGCGGCAGGGGCTGGACCAGCTCCAAGATCTCGCTCAGGTGCTCTTCGACGCTGCGCATCAGGCATTGAGTCTCTCGCATCGGGGCCGGGTGGTCAGATCACCCTAACGCCCGAGCGAAGTCGCCGAGACCGTGCCGGGCGAACCGTCGGCGTCGACACGGACGTCGCCGTGCACGACCACATCCGCGTCGAACGTCCAGTCGCCTCGCACCGTGAGAGAGCTCGCCCGCCGGAGCGAAGGAGGCCCGGCGGGAAATCGCTTCTCGAAGTCACCGACCAGCTTGTAGTACTCGGGGTCGAGATCGACGGCCGGCGGCGGAGCGTCGGACCGTGCCTGCTCCACCCGGAAGTCCTGGCGCAGCTCGTAGACATCCGAGCGCAGCAGCAGCAGGTCGTTGGTCGACTTGACCGGCAGGAACCGGGACCGGTCGACGGCGAGCGCGCGCGCCCCGTCGAACACCTCGACGGCGGCACCCATCGCCGACTCGATCTGGATCACGGAAGGCGTGGCCGGGTCGCTCGGGTCGACCGTCTTGTCGTTGCGGATCAACGGCAGCCCGAGCACACCATCGCGCTCGTCGAGCCGGGCAGCCAGCGCGCGCAGGTCGACCCACAGGTTGTTGGTGTTGAAGTAGCGGTGCCTGGTGATGTCGGCCAGGGCGTCGGCGTCCTCGGGCGCGGTCTGTGCGGTCTCACGCAGCACGAGCCGTCCGTCACTGCTGCGGATGGCGAGGTGGCCGCCCTTGCGGTCGGCCGGAGTTCGACGGCATACCTCGTTCGCGAACGGGGCGCCGGACCCGGCGAACCAGCCGGCCACCCGGGCATCAACCGTCGCGCAGAGGTTGTCCGCGTTCGACAGGAACGCGTACCGGAAGCCGGCATCGAGCAGCCGCTCGAGCAGCCCCGACGCCCGCAGAGCCGTGTAGATGTCGCCATGGCCGGGTGGGCACCACTCCAGCGACGGGTCCGCCGGCCAGCTCACCGGCGTCAGGTCGTCGGCGCGCAGCTTCGGCTCCCGGTTCTGCATGAAGTCCAGCGGCAGGTCGCCCACCGGCAGGTCGTCGTACGCCGACAACGCCGCCAGGGTGTCGTCACGCGTGCGGAACGAGTTCATGAAGATCACCGGGAGCGGCACCTCCCACCGGGTCCGCGCCGTCAGCACCTGGCGGGCGATGATGTCGAGAAACGTGAGCCCGTCCCGCACCGGCAGCAGGGACTTCGCCTGCGCCATGCCCATCGACGTGCCCAGGCCGCCGTTGACCTTGATCACCGCCGTCGCAGCCAGGGCCTCGCGTCCGTCGTCGTCGTCGTCGAGGTCAGACAGCTGCGGCGGATCCTCGAGAGGGCGGATGTCCGCCTCGTGCACGACGCCCGTGACGCCGGACTCGAGCTGTCGGTAGAAGTCGCTGAAGACGTCGATCGCGGCGGGGGGGACGTCCGCGTCCTGCATCTTCGTCCGGGCGGCTTCAAGTCCTTCGACGCTCATGCCCAGCATGCTAGGCGCACTCGCCGCGCGACGCGCAGGTGCTCGATCGCAGAGCGACTCCTACAGTGGCGACGTGAGCGACTCCTCTCCCACCAAGACCGAGCTGCGAGATGCGCACCGAGCACGGCGGGGCAACCGCAGCGAGGCCGACCAGGAGCGCCTGGCGCGCGGCTTCCGTGACCGGCTGCTCGAGCTGCCCGAGCTGGCCGGCGCACAACGGATCGCCGCGTTCGTCTCGCAGGACGACGAACCCGGCACGCGTCCCCTCCTCGACGCGCTGCACGCCCGTGGCGTGGAGGTCCTGCTCCCCGTCCTGCTCGACGACTTCGACCTGGACTGGGGCACCTACGAGCCGGGCGAGCAGGAGCCGGGCCGCTTCGGGCTGCTCGTTCCGACCACGCCACACGCCGGCGTGGAGGCCATCAAGACCGCGTCCGTGGTCGTCTGTCCCGGCGTCGCCGTCGACCGGGCCGGCAATCGCCTCGGGCGTGGCGGCGGGTCCTACGACCGAGCATTGCGCCGCTGCGGGTCAGACGTGCTCCGGGTGCAGCTGGCGTATGACGACGAGGTGGTTGACGTCGTACCCGCCGAGCAGCATGACGAGCCCGTCGACGTGATCGTGACGCCGACGGCCACCATCCGCGCTGAACGCGCCGGGGTGCGGTCGCAGTAGCGACCCGGACAACCGGTCGCGGTCAGCCGGCTGGTTCGAGGGTCAGGGTCTGGTCGGCGGCGGCCCGGACGGCGTTCTTGCCGAACACCCACGGCAGCGTCTTCCCGTCGGCCCACAGGTCGGTCTGGTCGGTGTAATGACCGTTGTAGGCGTGCCCCGACGCACCCGTCAGGTTGATCCAACGGGCGGCGTCGAGGTCGTCGAGCGGAACCACCATCCGCATCGACGGGACCGCGGTCACCCCGTAGCCCTCGGTGGCGTCCCAGGCGACGGCGTCGACCACCGCAGGCCCGCCTCCGAGGTCGTACGGACCCCGGTTGAACAGGAACCGCACGGGTGAGCTGTCGGCACCGAGCGTCGAGTTCTGCAGGGTGAGGGTGTGCAGGTGTCCCCACTCCCAACGGTTCGGGTCACGCGACATGGTGCTGGTGAGCTCGTCACGCGCCTGCTCCATCGCCAGCACGATGATGTCGTCGCGGTGCTCGACCTCTGGCGTGTCGACGTTGTCCCAGAAGGGGTCGTCGGGATGCTCGAGCAGTCCGTCCATGACCGCCCACCATCGGTCGCCGCCATCTGGCCACGTGTCCTTCGGAAGCTGGTCGTGGAACGTGTCGGCAAGCAGGTTCTTCCAGACCACGTTGAAGAAGGCGGCCGCCGAGGAGTCGGCCGGCATCGTGAAGTCCCAGCCGGTCAGCGTGTGCTGCGCCATCCGGTAGTAGGCACTCGGAAGATCGACGCCGAGCAGGTACGGCGTCAGCCGCTTCGCCAGCCAGCTGAACGTGTCGAGCTGCATCGCCGCAACGTCGGCAGGCGTCAGCCGGTCGTGCCCCGAGAGCAGGTCGCGGATCCGCTGGGCACGGTAGCCGTAGTCGTACGTGCTGGTGATGAAGTACGGATACGACTTGCGCACGATGGCCTGGTTGGCCGTGATGACGTACCCGTCGTTCGGGTCCAGCACGCTGGGCAGGGCGTCGAACGGGATGAACGACCGGTCCCACTCGTAGGCCGGATCCCAGCCCGGGACGGGCCACTCCCCGTCGCCGGTACGCCGGACGGGGATCCTGCCGGGGGCCTGGTAACCGATGTGGCCGTTCACGTCGGCATACACCAGGTTCTGGGCCGGCACCTCGAAGTGGCGTGCGCCGTCACGGAACTGGTTCCAGTTGGCGGCCTTGTCGACCTCGAACAGGGCGTCCGCGGTTCTTCCCGGAGTCAACGCTGTCCACCGCAGCGCGACGGCATAGCCGTTGCCGCGGGCCGGCTTGCCCGTGCCGCCGCGTACCGGTGCATCCGCCCCGACGGTGGAGTAGTCATCACTCACGTCGGAGATGAGTGGGCCGTGCCGGGTCTCCCGCACGGTGATCGTCACGGAGTCACCCCCGTCGACGACGAACCGTTCCTCCCGCGTGGTCAGCGGCAGCGCCTTGCCGTCGTACCGATAGCGGTCCCCGCTGAGGACCTTCTCGAGGTAGAGGTCCTGCACGTCGGGGTCGAGGTTGGTGAAGCCCCAGGCGATCGACCGGTTGTGGCCGATGACGACGCCGGGCATACCCGGGAACGTGAAGCCGGTGACGTCGAACGGGCAGGCCGCGCTCACGACCGTGCAGTGCAGGCCCATCTGGTACCAGATGCTGGGCATCGAGGCGCCGAGGTGTGGATCGTTCGCGAGGATCGGCGCGCCGCTGGCGGTGTGGTCGCCCGAGACGGCAAAGGCGTTGGATCCCAGCGACGTGCCGGTGCTGCCGAGCAAGGTCGAGAGGGCGTGGGTGGACTGACGGGTGCGCAGCAGCGCCTCCCGGCTCCGGCTGAGGAACGCCGGTCGTTCAGGCAACCGGGTGGCGCCACGCTTCGCATCCTGCTCGTACGACCCGTCGACCAGGGCGCCTTGCGACACGATCGGTTGGTTCATGCTGTAGGGGTAGTCGGGATAGAGCTTGGCGATCTGGCCACGGCTGAGCTGCGTCGACTCCAGCGACCGGTCCACCTCGTCGGTGATGTTGCCGCCGAGGTCCCAGGCCATGGCCTTGAGCCAGGCCAGCGAGTCGACGGCAGTCCACTGCTCGGGCGTGGAGCTGACGCCCGACAGCCCGAGCATGGCGTACTCCAGCGACAACGTGGCACCGTCGTGGTCGGCGAGATACGCGTTCACTCCGCTGGCGAACGACTCGAGATAGCGACGGGTCTGGGTGGAGACCAGCGGCAGCTCCTGCTCAGCCACTCGCCGCCATCCCATGGTGCGGACCACCTCGTCGGTCTCGAGGGCCTGGTGACCGAACAGCTCGCTCAGCCGGCCGGCCGTGACGTGTCGCTGGACGTCCATCTGGAAGAACCGGTCCTGGGCCTGCACGTAGCCCTGCGCGAAGAACAGGTCAGCGCTCGTGTCGGCATAGATCTGCGGGATGCCGTGGTCGTCGCGGACCACGGTGACCTTCGACCCCAGGCCGGGCAGCGACAACGTGCCACTCGTCTGCGGGAACGACCGGCGGACGGTCCACACCGCCGTCGCCGCTCCCACGATCAACACCAGGACCAGGCCGGCCCCCACCCAGGTCAGGATGCGACCCCAGCGCGGCAACCTGCTGAGCGGGAGGATGGGCACGGCGCCCATTGTGCACGTGCCGCGCCCGCTGGTGTCTGCGGGTCGACCCGGCGGTGGCCGATGTGGCCCAAGGCTTTGCTTCCGGCGCTGGGCTGTCGCACAATGGAGACGCTGGCAGTCGCCACGTGCGAGTGCTAACCGGACCGGTGCGAGCCGGTCCGTCCGATGTCCGCCCCGGTCGAGGTCGGCCCTGTGCCGAGGTCCGAAGGAGCCATTCGTGCCCGTCTACCAGTACGCCTGCACCGCCTGCGGCGAGCAGCTCGAGGTACGCCAGAGCTTCACCGACGACGCCCTGACGGTCTGCCCCGTCTGCGCAGGTCGTCTACGCAAGGTGCTCAGCGCGGTCGGCGTCGTGTTCAAGGGCTCCGGCTTCTACCGCACCGACAGCCGCACGGCCGAGCCGGCGGCGAGCGCGGCCAACGGGAAGTCCGGCAGCGACGCGAACGGGTCCTCGGAGTCGAAGGGGCCGAAGGAGCCGAAGGAGCCGAAGGAGTCGTCCGCACCCAAGACCGACACCGCACCGAAGGAGCCGAAGCCGAGCAAGGAGACCAAGGCGGCCGGCTCCGGTGGACAGGGCGCGTCGAGCGGCTCGACGGCCGCAGCCCCCGCGCACTGAGGCGACCCCAGAGGTCCGGTGCACGGCCTCTGTGGATGACGGCCCCGGCGGCGGCACCATGTCTCCTACCCTGCAGGGATGCCTGACCTGCGAACCCGGCTCTACCGCGCCCAGCGACTGATCGCCCGCTACCGTCGCCCGCTCGCCGCGACGCTGGCCGCCGCAGCTGCCTTGACGCTTGTCCACGTGCTCGCACCTCCGCCTCCGACGACCACGGGGGTCGTGGTCGCCGGCCACGACCTGATCGGCGGATCGACGATCACGGCCGGCGACGTCCGCGTCGTCCGCGTCACCTCAGCTGCCGTCCCCTCCACGGCGCTGCTCTCACTCGGCTCTGCGGTCGGGCGCATCGTCGCCGGTCCCGTCGCAACAGGCGAGCTCATCACCAGCACCCGCCTGGTCGGTCCCGGCCTGGCCGCTGGATTCGGGCCTGGTCGGGTGTCCGCGCCCGTGCGACTTGCCGACGCGGAGGCCGTGGCCCTGCTCCGGGTCGGCGACCAGGTCGACGTCTATGCCGCCACAGACCGCGGCGATGAGGCGCTGGCCGTCGTTCGACGTGCCTCGGTCGTCGCGATCCCCATGGCTGACCCGACCGGGTCGACCAACGAAGGTGCGCTGGTCGTGCTGGCGGTCAGCCCAGCCGAGGCGGGTCGACTGACCCAGGCGGCAGGACGTTCGCCCCTGATGGTGACCATGCAATAGTGCTTCACTCTCCATTCACGACTCACTTTTCCGTCCGCACCCGTCATCAGGAAGGCATCATCACCATGATCAAGGGTTTCAAGGACTTCGTCCTCCGCGGCAACCTCGTCGAGCTCGCGGTGGCGTTCATCATGGCCACCGCGTTCGCGGCGGTCGTCACGGCCACGGTGACACTCATCATGGATCTGCTCGGCAAGGCCGGTGGCACGCCGGACTTCTCGTCGTACGCCCCGGGCGGCGTGAGCGTCGGGGCGTGGATCACCGCCCTGATCAGCTTCCTCATCCTCGCGGCTGTCGTCTACTTCCTCATCGTCACGCCGTATCAAAGGGCGCGCGCGGCCATGGCACGCGCGGATGAGGAACCTGCTCCGGAGGCGGTCTCCGAGGACGTTGCTCTGCTGACCGAGATCCGCGACCTGCTCGCCGACCGCAGCCGACTTTGAGTACGCGTCGCCGCTACTGATGGTGTGGGGGGACGTCCCGGAGCAGGTCCTGCTCCCGGGCGTCCTCTTCGCCGTGCACATCCGGTCCGGGCGCTCGCTCGTCGCGGGTGCTGTCGGGAAGCACGTCTCCGAAGACCTCTGCCATGGTCAGCCTGCGTCGAGCACGCGGAGGCGGGTCCGGCGCCTCGGCTTCGTCAGAGCCGGTGGACGGGGGCTGCTCAGCCACGACCCAGCCAGGACTCGTCAAACGTGTGGTGGACGGGTTTCCACCCCGTGGCCTCGTGCAGCCGAGCCGACGACACGCGGTGCGAACGCGTCAACGCGGCGAGCCGGTCACCCCCGACCCGGACCAGCAGGCGAGGCATGAAGCCCAGCGCATCGTGGCCGACAGCCCTGGCGAAGACCTGAGTCATCTCATCGCGCCGGATGGGCTCGGCTCCCACGTTGTAGACGCCGCCGGGCGCGTCGAGAGCGGCGGCCACGGCGCTTCCGGCGTCCTCGGGATGCACGACATGCGCCCAGCCCTGCGGGTCTCCGAGCCCGATGGGTCGCCCCGCTCGTGCCTGAGCGAGCCGCCACCGGGTCATGGCGTCGTCTCCGACGATGTTGCCGAAGCGAAGCACGACAGGCTGCCTCGACTTGCAGGCGAACTCGGCGACGTTCGCCTCGGCGACCGCGGCCGGGTCGAGAGCACGTGTCACCGACAGCGTGCTCTCCTCAGTGATCCACTCGTCGCCTGCGTCGGCGTACAGGAAGGAGACGCTCTCCTGCACCAGTCGACGCACGCCGGCTGCGCGGGCCGCCTGGACGACGACTTTCGACCCTTCCGTGCGGAGTCGGTCGTTGAGCTTCCAGGCGCCGGGCCGGAAGCCGGACACGCCGACCGGGACGTGCGTGGCAAGGTGGCAGACCGCGTCGAAACCGGCGAGCGCGGCGGTCAGCTCGACCCGGTCGAACAACGAGACCCTTGAGGAGGCAGCACCGATGGCGGCCAGTTCAGCAGCCTTCTCGTCCGTCCGGGCGATACCCGTGACGGCGTGCCCGCCGACCTGAAGCGCCGTCACAGCCGCCCGTCCGAGCACCCCTGTCGCTCCCGTGACGAAGACCTTCACCCGTTCCCCTCGCTCGTCCCGCAGATCTGTCCCCCGACAGATAACGAGACGATAACAGAGCGATTCCACAGGGTGAGACAAATGCCGGATCCACCGGTCGACACCCTCATCGGCTTCCGCGAGGATCGCCTCATGGCTCATGAGCGCGCCGGACAGCCGGCCCAGCCCTCCGATCTCATCGACGTCGACGAGGTAGTCGGCGCCTACTACGACCGCCGCCCGGATCCGGAGGATCCCAACCAGCGTGTCGCCTTCGGCACCTCCGGACATCGGGGCTCCAGCCTCGACACCGCGTTCAACGAGCGCCACATCGTGGCGACCACGCAGGCGATCATCGAGTACCGCGCCAGCGAGGGCGTCGACGGCCCACTCCTGATCGGCCGGGACACCCACGCGCTCTCGTTGCCGGCGTGGCAGACGGCCCTCGAGGTCTTGGTCGCCGCGGGTGTCACCGTGCTGGTGGACACGCGCGACGGCTACACGCCTACTCCGGCGGTCTCGCACGCCATCCTTCGGCTCAACCGCGAGGGTGGCCGCGGGCAGGCCGACGGCATCGTCGTCACCCCGTCGCACAACCCCCCGCGCGACGGCGGTTTCAAGTACAACCCACCGCACGGGGGGCCTGCCGACTCCGACGCCACCGGCTGGATCGAACGTCGCGCCAACGCCCTGCTCGCCGACGGGGTCGACGACGTCGCCCGGGTCGCCCCGGAGCAGGCGACCGCGACCGCCGGAAGGTTCGACTTCTTGTCGTCATACGTCGACGATCTCTCGGCTGTCCTCGACCTCGACGCGATCCGGTCCGCCGGGGTCCGCATCGGTGCCGACCCCATGGGCGGTGCCAGCGTCGGCTACTGGGGCGAGATCGGATCCCGGCACCGTCTCGACCTGACGGTCGTCAACCCCGAGGTCGACCCGACCTGGCGGTTCATGACGCTCGACACGGACGGGAAGATCCGGATGGACTGCTCGTCACCGAACGCCATGGCGTCCCTGATCGCCCAGCGCGAGCGCTTCGACATCGCGACGGGCAACGACGCCGACAGCGACCGCCACGGCATCGTGACGCCAGATGCGGGGTTGATGAACCCGAACCACTTCCTGGCCGTCGCAATCGGCTACCTCTTCCGACACCGCTCGGGCTGGGGCCGGGACTGCGCCATCGGTAAGACCCTGGTCAGCTCCTCGATGATCGACCGGGTAGCCGCCGAGCTCGGTCGGCACCTGCTCGAGGTCCCGGTGGGCTTCAAGTGGTTCGTGCCCGGACTGCTCGACGGCTCCGTCGGCTTCGGCGGCGAGGAGTCGGCGGGCGCGTCGTTCCTGCGGCTCGACGGCACGACCTGGACCACCGACAAGGACGGGATCCTGCTGGCGCTGCTGGCCAGCGAGATCCTTGCCGTGACGGGCAGGTCCCCGAGCCAGCTGTATGCCGAGCTGGTCGAGCGTCACGGCGACCCGGCGTACGCGCGGGTCGACGCTCCCGCCAACCGCGAGCAGAAGGCCAAGCTGGGCAAGCTCGCCGCCCGCGACGTTGACGCCGAGGCGGTGGCCGGAGAAGCCATCACCGCCAAGCTCACCGAGGCGCCCGGGAACGGAGCCGCGATCGGCGGACTCAAGGTCACCACCGAGTCGGCGTGGTTCGCTGCCCGGCCCTCTGGCACCGAGGACGTCTACAAGATCTACGCCGAGTCGTTTCGTGGTCCCGAGCACCTCGCCCAGGTTCAGGCCGAGGCACGCGAGGTGGTCAACGCCGCGCTGGCCTGACTTCCTGCAACCCTGCATACCCCCAGGCGGTCAACGGTTCGCGCAGGCTGGCGGCGTCGCCGACCACGACCACGGTGAAGGCATCAGGACGCAGGGTCGACTCGAGAGCCGCGTTGGCCTGATCGGCGGTCACGTGCCGGATTCGGTCGAGGTTGGTGTCCACATGGTCGAGCGGCAGGCCTTGGGACAGCAGCAGCTCGACGCGCCCGACCACGCTGTCTGCACGTTCGAAGCCGAGCGCGGCCGACTCGGTGGCGGCTCTTGCCGCGGTCGCCACCTCCTCGGCCGTGATCGACCCGGTGGCGGTGCGCAGGATGTCGATGATGTCGGCGAGGGCTTCGGCCGTGGAGTCGGCACGCACGGCCGTCGAGACGGTGACCAGTCCGGTGTCACGCCCGGTGTCGAGGCTGGAACCTGCGCCGTAGGTGAAACCTTTCTCCTCGCGCAGGACGGTGTTGATCCGTGAGGCGAACGTGCCACCGATGGTGAAGTTCGCAGCGAACAGACCCGCCCAGCGTTCGTCGCCACGAGTGATGCCGGGCGCTGCCAGCCGCAGCGTCGACTGCGGCGCGGCCGACCAGTCGACCAGGATCAGCTGAGCGTGGTCCGACGGCACGGGCGGTGGTGCCACCTCGATCGAGGTGTCCGGCATCGTGCAGGTCCACCCCTCGAACGCGTCCGCTATGAGTTCAACGGGGTCGAGATCAGCGAAGTCGCCGGCGATGATGACCGTGGCCCGCTCGGGATCGAGGTGCCGTCGGGCGAAGTCAACGGCGTGCTCCCGACCGACCGTTGTCACCGACTCGGTGGTACCGCCGACCGGCCGAGCGGCGCGGTGGTCGCCGAACAGTGCCGCGTTGAGCTGCTCGACAGCAACGTGCTGGGGGTAGGCGGCGGCCTGTTCGATCTCCTCCAGCCGAAGCTGCTTCTCGTGGTCGAACTCGTCGTCGTAGAACTCCGGTGCCCTGATGGCGTCGGCCATCAGCCGCAGGCCCCGCTCGAGGTTGATCATGGGCGCGGCGAGCCTCACGGCGAAGCCGTCCGGGAACGCCGTGGCATCGAGGTCTGCACCGCACAACGCCAGCGCGTCGGCGAACTCCTCGGCTGTCCGACCGGCGGCCCCCTGCGTCAGGCAACGGCCCACCAGCCCGGCCACACCTTCGAGGTCACGCGGCTCGCTGGTCAACGGCAGGTCGAACAGCACTGTGCACGCCACGACATACTGGCCCGGGCAGTCGTAGCGGAGCACGCGCATGCCGTTGTCGAGACGGCGTTCGACGTACGTCGGGAAGGTCCAGCCGGCCGCCGGGGCCACCGGCGGTGGTGTGTCGATCACGGTCACCGCTCCTCACCTCCGTCGAGGGAAAGGTCGCCAGCCAGCGCGGCCGCCTCGGCCGGGCCCTCGGGATAGACCCGGACCTGGGCATTCACGGCCGGCAAGAGCCACGTGCGGGCGGCCTCGGTCACCTCGTCGGCGGTGATGCTGTGCAACAGCGGGAGTCGCTCGTTGAGCAGCTCCGGATCGTCGAAGAGCAGCAGGCTCGAGGAGAGAGCGTCGGCACGGCCGGCCGCGGTCCCCATCTCGTCGAGCCAGTCACGCTCGGCCTGGGCGCGGGCCACGGCCAGCTGCTGGTCGGTGGGGCCGTGCGAGAGGAACCGGTCGAAGACGTCTCCGACGACGCCCGCGACCTCGGCCAGGTCCTGACCCGGGAGGGCCCGGACCGAGCCGAGCCCCAGCGAGTTGCCTGCGATGAGGGTGTTGACACCGAGCCCAGCGGCGAGGGCGGTGCGGTCCTGTCGGACGAGTCGTCGGTGCAGCAGGCTGGTCTCGCCCTCACCGATGATGCTGCACGCGAGCCCGACGGCGGCCAGCTCGCGTGAGCCGGGCTCGTCGACCGGAAGGCGGAACACAAACCACAGACCGGGCGATGGCACGTCTTCATGGTGATCGAGATGACGTGGCTCGGCCAGCGGCGGCAGCGCGGCAGGAATCTTGCGTTTCGGTGCGTTCCCGGGCTCGATGTGCTCGAAGTAGGTAGCGGCCTTGCTGAAGCCGTCCTCGACCTCGACGTCACCCACGATGGACAGCACCGCGTTGTTGGGCATGTAGTACGTCGCATGGAAGGCACTGACCTCGTCGAGGGTGGCCTCCGCAAGGTGCTGCATGTTGCCGATCGGGAGGTGCCCATAGGGATGGTCGGCGTCGAAGATGAGCGGTAGCGCCTTTTCGAAGACGGTTCCGTAGGGAACGTTGTCCATCCGCTGGCTGCGCTCCTGCGCGACGACATCGACCTGGTTGGTGAAGTTCTCCTGGGTCAGCACGTCGTCGAGATACGCCATCCGGTCGGCCTCGAGCCACAGCGCGAGGTCGAGGACGCCACTGGGCATCGACTCGAAGTAGTTCGTGCGGTCGAAGGACGTCGTTGCGTTGAGCGAGGCGCCATGGCCCTGCAGCAGCGCAAAGTGGTCGCCTGACTTCACGTGGCGCGAGCCCTGGAACATCAGGTGCTCGAAGAGATGCGCGAAGCCTTGCCGATGTGGCTGCTCGTGCCGGGAGCCGACGTCGTACCAGAGGTTGACCGCGACGACGCCGAGCCCCGGGGTCGGGCTGACCACGACGCGCAGGCCGTTGTCCAGGGTGCGTCGCTGCATCGGATAGCTGACAGCTGCGGTCACGCGACGAATCTACCTGCCGTCCGCGCGCATCACCCGTGTGAGCCCATGGCATCAGCCGTCCGTCTGAACCTCATGGTCCGGTCGTCCCATGTTCAACCAATCCGGACTCTTTGGCCATCCGCGTCATTACGCTTGACTCACATGTCATCCGGACGTTTCTCCCTGCAGCGCGGGGCCTTGTGCATTGCCGTTGCCGCCCTTCTTCCGCTGCCCTCGGCCGGCTCCACGTCGGCCGGTCCACCGTCCGGCGCAGCGCCTGTCGCGGACCAGTCGTCGGCGTCATCCGCGGCGGCTTCGAGCCTCGTTCGCGTCGACGTGCCGCCGCTCGTCCGCTCCGGGCGGCAGGACAAGACCACAGCATCCAAGCACGCGAAGCACCGCAAGCGCATCACGATCAGGGCCTCCCAGCACGAGCGAGTGCTCGAGATCAGCGCCAACACGAGCTATGACGTCCCACTTGCTGCGCTGAACGCCTACAAGAACGCCGCGGGGCGCGCGGCGTCCAGCTATCCCGGCTGCCACCTGAGCTGGGGCGTCATCGCCGCGATCGGCCAGGTCGAGTCCAACCACGGTCGTTTCGGCGGTGCCTCGGTGCTCGCCAACGGCGTGACCACGCCGCGCATCGTCGGACTGGCGTTGAACGGTCACGGCGTCGCCCGCATCGCCGACACCGACAACGGTGCCCTTGACGGCGACAAGGTCTGGGACCGCGCCGTCGGGCCCATGCAGTTCATCCCGAGCACGTGGGCCGTGATCGGCGCTGACGGCGACGGCAACGGCCACCGCAACCCGAGCGACTTCGATGACGCGGCGCTCACGACCGCCCTGTACCTGTGCTCCGCCGGCGGAGACTTCTCCAGCTTGTCGCAAGCCCGGGCCAACGTGCTGCGCTACAACCACTCCGAGGAGTACGTCGACCTGGTGCTCACGATCGCGAACGCCTACGACAGCGGTGTCGTCGACGTCGTACCGAACGACGCCCCACCGCCGCGCCACCACCGGCAGCGCGCGCACCGGCCGGTCCACCATCGCCCGGTGCATCACCGCCCGGCCCGACACCACCCGAAGCCCACGTCGAACGAGCCGCAGCCCAAGCCGCAACCCGAGCCGACTCCGAAACCCGCTCCCAAGCCGACTCCTGAACCCAAGCCGGTGGTCAAGAGCTGGAGCGGCGTCTGGGCTCAACCAGCCGCTGGCCAGTGGACAGTCGACGGCGTCGCGGTCGTCCTGTCGACGGGGGTGAAGTCAGCGCTGACCGGCACCGACGTCGATGGCGACGGGAACGTCGAGAAACTGGGCCAGGAGCTGGCCGGACTCGTCGGTGGCACCGTGTCGGTGACGACGACCGACGACAAGGTCACGGCGTTCCACGTCGACGCCCTACCGCCGACCGAGCCGGCGCCCACGACGGCGCCAGTCGCTTGAGCTCCGGGCCCCACCGACCGTCCACGTTTGCCTAGTTCACAAGCCAACCGGCTTGTGAGCAAGGCACATCTGCCTTCGCCACCAGACACTTGCCTACTCGACCGCGCGCGCCGGTACGTCGACCCGGAGTCGCCTCAGGTTCGCGCTCTAGGGCTTGACCGAAATGCGGTCCAACGATGGCTCGCCGAACGCCTGGTCGAGCGAGTAGGCCGAGACGCCGGCACCGCGCAGTCGGACGACGTTCCCAGACGAGATCGGGATCAAGGCAGCCAGCTCACTGGTCAGCAGCTGGTCCAGCCGCGCCCAGCACAGGGCAGCCTGCACCCCCGACAGAGCAGCGCAGCGCCCGTAGTCTGAGTCGATGGTCGGAACGTGCTGGGTGGCATAACCCCACTGCGCCAGCTGCCGAGCACTCGATCCAAGGTGCGAGGGGTTGTAGCCCTCCTCGGAGGCAACAAACGGGATGACCATGTTCCCGGCACTGGGGAAGTCCGCGAACCATCCGGTCGCACAGAGAGCTTGACGCTCCCGCGGATCAGCGCAGTCGACCTGCCGAAAGACCGGCCTGATCCCGATCGACTGTAGTCCCGCCCGGATCGTGGGTGCCAAGGGATGATGCTCCGCCTGGAACACGCCCACGACAACTGAGCGGCAGGCAGGGTCGGTGCACCTCCCCCCGGTTCCGTAACGCGACTTCGACATCTCGGCACGAGCTGCCGCCAAATCGCCCGAATCACTTGCCGGGGGGAACGGCGTCCAGGACGACAGCAACGACCCGAGCAGGGGATCCGGGATGAGATGCGAGGTGGTCGGCTCCCCCACTGAGGTTGCGAGGGCCCGGCGGTCCAGCACGAGGGAGATGGCCCTGCGCACATGCACATCGTCGACCGGCGGTTGCGCCACGTTGAGCGTGATGAAACGACTGGAGCCGCCTGTAGTCTCTGTGATGCGCTGGCGCAGCGTCTCGGAGCGCTGGTATCGACGTTGAACAGCCGCCGCCGGGTTCTCCCCCATGATGACGTCGACGCTTCCGGTCTCCAACTGCGGATACGGATCGGCCGCCGGAACGATCGAAATCTCGATACGGGCGGCACGCGCGGGCCGGATGGTGTCGCTGGACGCTTCCCAGGAGGGATTCCGAACCAGCGTCAGCGTTCCCGGGTCGTCGAACAACCAACCGGGCGAGAAGCCGGACACCGGCACCTGAGTCGCCGGTGGGGCACTGAAGTCCAGGTGTTGGGCACCCTCGATCATGTACGGGCCGGTGGCCACCAGGAACGGCCCGTAGCCCGGCGCGTCTGGGGGTCCTTGGAAGTCGCTCGCGAACGGATGTCCGCTGGCCGTCCCCAGGACGTCAGAGGAATCACCGGGCATCGGGGGGATCGGGGCGGTGAACGGCATCGCGAACACATGTTCGATGGATCGATCAGCGCGAGATTCCTTCACTTGGACGGTGTACCTGTCCGGCGTCGAGATGCCGGCAATCGCGTCTGCCTTGCCGTGGGCGTACTCCGAGAATCCTTGCACCAGCCCCAAGTAGCCGGGGCCGGGGCCGCCGGACAGCGCAGGCAGCCCTGCGCGAATCAGTGCACGAACGACGTCACCCGCTGTGACCTCGACATCCTCGAGCGGCGGCGCGTAGTGGATCCCGTGCTTGAGATGGAAGGTCCACGTCTTGCCGTCCGAGGAGACCGATGGCGGGCCGGTTGCCAAGTCGGGAACGGGCTGCGTACCCGGGAAGTCCTCGACACCTCGATAGCTCATGAGCGTTCGCACCAGGCAGCAGCGGAGTACCTCGAACTGCGCCTGCGTGTACGAGGCTTGTGGGTCGAAACCCTGATAGGCCGGCTCCGTCAATGCGACGCGCAGGATCCCATTGCTCGGCTCGATGCTCATCGGTGCCCGGCCGTGAGGGTCAGCGGCGTTGACGCTTAACGCCGCAGCACTTGCCGCAACCGCGACGACTAATGTCCGGGCGACCGGCCGGCGCCGCTTCCTTCCGCGCAGCGGATTCTCCGTCATGATCCGCGCACCGCCACCCATACCGCACCGGTTCCGTCCACCGTCATCGGTCCCGGATCTCCGGTGACCGCGAGAGTGGAGACGAACGAGCCGTCTCGGGGATCGAGGCGGATCACGTTCGAGGAGATGGAGCAGGACACCCAGATGGCGTCCTTGACAGCCACGATCCCGGTCGGCCCGTCGCATCGGTCTCCGACTGCTGCCTCGACGCGCGTGGCTCCGGTTGGCGAGAGTGCGAGCACCGTGTCTGCGTCGTGCGCTGCGACCCACACCGAGCCGTCCGGTGCGGTCGCCAGCGCGGTCGGCACGGCGCCCCCCGTGCCGAAGCGCTCGACCGGAGCGTGCAGATTCGCGGTGTTCACCTTGAACACCGCGCCCAGCCGGCCGGAGGCGACCCACACGACCCGCATGTCCTGGCTGACCGCGAGCGCGACCGGCCCTGATCCAGACGGCAGCCGCACGGACGCGCTGCGGCCGGTCACCGGGTCGTGGCGGATCAGGCTCGAACCCAGTGGGTCCGCAATCCACAAGGAACCGTCGCCGCTGGCGGCGATCGGATAGCTGCCCTCGGGCACGTTGAGCTGGGCGGCGGCCAACACGGGGTCCGAAGGCTCGAGCACGTCCACCCGACGACCAGGATCGGAGCTGAACCCGTACGTCACCCAGACACGCTTGTCGGCAAAGGCCACCCCGGTCGGAACCGACGTCGTCCCGATCACCTTGGTTTCACCGCTCGTCGGATCTATCTGCATCATGGTCCGGCTCGCCACGTTGACCACCCACAGCTTCCCGTCCCCGGCCGCCATGGCCTCGGGGAAGGCACCCCGGCCCGCATCCACGACTGTGTCGAAGGATGTGCCCGTGGTATCGATGCGAGCGAGGCTGTCCGGTCCGGGGCGGGACGCCTTGGTTTCCCCGGTGGACACGAAGAGAATCACGCCCACCACCAGGGCCAGCGCTGCCAGCACGCTGACCACCACGGGAAGCGCCCAGCGGCGCCGGCCCGTCTCAGACTCGATCGACGCCCTGCGCGCAGCTGCCTCGGCCGGATCGAGGGCTGGATCTCTCGGGGCGCCATCGACCGAGTCGACGGACAGAACCCGCCAGTCGCCATCTACCCCCTTCAAAGCGTGGATGCCGCGATCGCTCATGCCGAACCCGGCCCCGCGGGCGAGCTCGGCCACCGTTCCGGACACGAGGACGTCGCCGCCGGCGCCCAGCGCCATGACGCGAGCGCCCACCACGACGGTGATCCCGCCGAGCTTCTTGCCGATCTTTTCGCACTCGCCGAAGTGAACACCTGCGCGGATCTCGATCCCGAGCTCACGAACGGCTTGGGCGGCTGCACAAGCGAACGCGATCGCTGGCGCGGGTTCGTTGAACGTGGCGAAGAAGCCGTCGCCGGCGGTGTCCATCTCGCGACCGCCGAAGCGCCTCAGCTCACGGCGAACGATCTGATGATGTCGGTTGACGAGCGCCTTGGCTCGGCTGTCGCCGAGCTCTTCGACAACGGAGGTCGAGTCCACCATGTCCGTGAAGACCACGGCGGCCAGGACCCGGTCAGAACGCGAGGCTCGCACCGAAGAAGTCTGCCCGTGGCTACGGCATACGTAAAGGAAGCGCTTCCTGGCTCAGCGCATCACGCCGACGTGCTGGGGTGTGAACGCCGGGAACACCTTGCCCGAGGTCACGTTGAACCGCGTGAGCATGACCTCGCTCAGAATGCTGCGGTAGTCGGTCGTGACTGCGAGGTCGCCGTCCTCGAGCGCTGCGCTTCCGAGTCCCGGCCAACTGCCGTGGTACCGACCACCCTTGACTCCCGCTCCCAGGACCAGCGTGGCGTTGGCCCAGCCGTGGTCGAGTCCCCCTGAGCCGTTCTCCCTGAGCCGACGTCCGAACTCGGTCAGGGTCACCAGCGTCACTCGATCCCCGACGGTCCCGAGGTCCTTGAAGAACGCGGCGAGAGCGTGGCTCAGGGTGCTGACCATGCCGCGCATGCTCTCGGCGCCGCCCACGTCCAGGGTCCCGAGCTTGGAGTGCATGTCCCACGACCCGTAGTCGAGCGTCACCACTTCGACACCGACACGCGCCTTGATCAGCCGGGCGGTGTCCTTCAGTGCGTCACCGAGACTGCCCGCCGGATACGCAGCACCATGCGCCGGGTGGTACCGGTGCGACAGCGTCGTGGCCAGGGCGCTCGTGGTCGAGAGACTCGCGCGAGCGCCCGCTGCCAGCGGGCTCTTCGAGCTGCCCCACACCTGCGACAGGGCCTGCCTCCGTGCTCTCCGCGTGCTCGCCTGCAGCTGCGCGCCGGACAGCGTCACGTCATCGATGGCCGCGATGGAGATCGTGGGCTCGTGGCCGTACAGCGAGGTCGGCATCACGCCACTGCCGACGGACACCGCCTGCAGGGCGTCGCGCCGTGCGTCGAGGCCGACAAGCCGGTTGATCCAGCCGATGCGTGCAGCTGAGCCGAGGTCGGCATCCTCGATCTCCTCGATCGCCGAGAAGTGGGACCGGTTGGGCTGCGGCAGACCCACGGCGTGCACGACCCCAAACTTGCGCTGCCTCCACATCGACGCGAGCGGTTTGAACTCAGGATGCAGTCCGAACATCGCGTCCCTGAACAGCAGCGATCCTCGCGGTACGGCGATCCGCGGCCGCTGCTGGTAGTAATGGGGGTCGCCATGCGGCACCACGAGTGAGAGCCCGTCGGCGCCACCGCGCAGGCTGAGCACGACCAGGACGTTGCCACCGGCTTGTTGCCCGTATGCCGTCTGGCGGAACGTGTCGCCGAAGAGCGACGTGGCCACGGTGCCACCCGTGACGGCCAGCGCGTTGCGCAGGAACGACCGGCGTGAGGTCGTGGTCGACGAGTAGTCGTTGCACGAGCAGACCGCTGCCTCGTCGGCGGGCTGCCGGTCGAGGCAACCCTGGTCGAAAGAGTCCTGGTCGAAAGAGTCCTGGTCGAGGGAACCGTGGTAGAGGCCATCGTTCATCGCCATCACCTCGTCAGGAACTCGGGGGTGTCGAGCAGCAGGCCGATCAGGTGCGGCATCCGGTAGCGCACGATGAAGCTGTCCCGGGTCACTTTCGTGTCCGGTCTGACCCCGAGACAGACACACGCTGCCCCGAGCAGGTTCGATGTGACGCCTTTGCCGTGGAAGGTCCGACACAGGTGGTCCACGAGCAGGTCGAACCGGATGCGGCTCTGCGGGAGCCACGAACTGTGCGGTCGATAACGGATACCGGTGCTCGGGTACCAGTGACCGGCCATCGAGTTGTGCACCTGGAACGAACCCATCAGTCGGCCGGGAGTCGACCAGGCGTCGGCAGTCTGCGGAAAGCCATCCGGAGGCCCCCACCCGAAAGGCGTCTGGCCGATATTGCTGCTCAGGTGGAAGATCGCCCGGGCGGCGTCCTTGTCCGCGCGCGGTCGCACCATCGTGGCGTCCAGCGCGCGAACGGTGGCCGCCATGTCGTCGGTCGGGGTCCGCACCTTCTCCCCCGCCGAGCCTTTGAACTCCGGATCACGCACGAGCGCGCGCAGGGTCGCCTTGATGTCGGTGCCGGAGCTCTGGAACACCGTTGCCAGGTGGTCGACGAGCCGCTGTGAAGGCGAGTCGGACACGAACCGGACCGCGAGCTTGCGCGCAATCCGTTGCGCGGTGGCCGGATGGTGCGCGAGGTACTGCAGGTAGTCGTGCAGCACCTGCCGGCCGTCGCGCTGGTCATTGGGGCTCGAGAAGCCCAGCACGGTGACGGCGCCGGTGTAGTGCATGTTCGGCTCGTAGCTGCGAGCCCAGGTGTTCAGCCGGTCGACGGTCCAGCCGGTGAGGATGTACGCCGAGTCCTTGACCATCGCCTCCGTGTAACCCGCCGTCCGTCCCACCGTGTGGAGCTCGAGCAGCTCGCGCCCGAGGTTCTCGTTGATCAGCTCCTGGACACCACCTGCAGAGCGCACGACCATCGACACGTCCGCGTCCAGATACGTCAACATCGTCGGGTGGATGACGGCGGCTTGCAGCATCTGGTCGAAACGCCCCAGTGCATGCGCGCGGATCAACGCGTCATACCCGTGTCTCCACAGCCAGGTGAAATCGGCGTTGCTGAACACGTGCAGGTGGTTGAGCCAGAACTCGCTCATCATCTCGTGCACCTGGCGACGGGAGTACATCCGCCGCAGCAGCGTCCACCGGCCGTGGTCTGCGGCGACCTGGTAGGGATACCCCACCTGCTTCTCGTGCCGCGCCCAGTGGTCCCGCGGCGTGCGATGCAGGGTCGGGAACCAGCTGTCGAACACGCCCGTGCCGTGGTCGGGGATGCGACTCGGGTTCAGCTGATGCAGGAACCACGCCTCCGGCCCCCCGGCCGCGCGCATCTCGTTCCGCAGTGCCGGGGTGTAGCCGTACGAGAACCTGCTCGCCATGTGCAGGCTCTGCGCCGTCGGGAGTGGCGTCCGTGTGTAGTGCCGGACCCGCGGGCGGTACGCCGCTGCGGCGGCCTGCGCCGGAGGGGGGACGATGAGCTGGAGGGGGACCGAGACCGCGGCCCCCGCAGCCGCGGCGCTCCTGAGAACGCCGCGGCGCGAGAGTTCCGACTGCGGGTGCGCAGGTCGGAGCGGTGCGGTCATGCCCTTCCCTTCGATGCCTGACGACACGACGGACGGGGTGTCGCCCCCTGGCACGCCATCCCGTCTCTCGCCGGTCCGGCGTGAAGGAAAGGGTTCCCTCCAGTAGCACTCAATGTAGAGGCGGGTCTGACCGTGTGTAGCGAAACCACTACAGATCATCCGTTCGGCTGATCCACCCGGGCCGGACCTGTGCATCGGTCATGATGGGAGCCCGGAGGGCCTGGCGCCGCCGCCACCGGTCGGGCGGTACTCGCGGGGTCGGCAGCACCTGACCGGAGAAAGTGGTGGCCGTTCGTGACTTCCGCCGACGTCGTCGTGATCGGTGCGGGCATGGCCGGGCTCATGTGTGCCGTCGAGCTGTCGTCGGCTGGCCTCGACGTGCTCGTGCTCGAAGCAGCTGACGATGTCGGGGGTCGCGTGCGCACCGACCGCGTCGACGGCTTCCGGCTCGACCGAGGCTTCCAGTTGCTGAACCCCGCCTATCCCGCGCTGCGCAAGGT
>JANLYC010000171.1:0-1549 GCA_031365435.1 Nocardioidaceae bacterium | reverse complement strand
TTCGCTCGGCTTGAAGACGATCGCAGAGGGAACGGAAACGCTGGCACAAGTCAACCTCCTCCGAGGAATGGGTTGCGACAAGGCCCAGGGCTACCTGTTCAGCCGACCACAGTTCGCCGAAGATCTGATCCACCAACTTCTCGACCCCGTCCAGTCGCTGCCCACGCGGTGACGGATCGTCCACCCGGCCCATGACGAGGCGCCGTCGCTGGCTCTGATTGGTGATTTCCGGTGGGGCTACACAGAATCGAACTGTGGACCTCATCCTTATCAGGGATGCGCTCTAACCGACTGAGCTATAGCCCCGGAACTTCTGGGCACCGCACGTTATCGGGGGAAGCGGGACATCCTCAACCGAGGTGGCCGTGCAAATGCGCCGAATCCGGGTCGTCGCCGTGCTCGTGGTCAGGCGTGATCATGCTCACGGGACGCGTCAGGCGGCGCAGCAGCGGACCGCGTGCGACTGGGCTCCGTTCGACCACTTCCTCCTCAAGCACGGTCACCCTGATCCCGCCCACGAGATCGGTGATCAGGTTGAACAGCGTCACGGCGAGCACGATGAGCCCGGTGAGGGCCAGTGCTGCGAACAGCCCGGCGATCCAGGCGTTGTGGAACAATTCGCCGCCCTTGAAGCGGAAGGTGTCCCAGCCAAACGACTCGAAGAAGCGCTGGACGTTGTCGATGGTGCCCGTGGTGTACGCCACATTCCAGAGCAGCACGCCAGCCGTCAGGCACACCCCGTAGAGGACCAAGCTGAAGCACAGCGCGACCTTGAACACGCTCCAGGGATCCACGTGGCGCACCACGCGGGTGACTCGACGCAGGCGGGGCCTGCTGCGACGACCGGTCTGGGTGAACTGCACTGCGCGCTGACGGCGGGGCACGCCGAGCGGGTCCGCATCGGGATCGAACAATGCGTCGAACGGGATTGCCCCCGTGGGCTGGCCGTCGTCACCGAAGACGCTCGGCGGCAACGGCACCGGGTGTGGGGCCGGATGAGGCATCGGCGTCGGAGCCAAAGCCGCCGGGGGTGGCGGGCCGGGCTGGGCGGTCGTCGGCACGATGTCGGAAACCGGCACCACCAGCACAGGAGTGGTGGCAGGACTGACAGTGGGCCCGGCGAGCGGGCTCGCCAGCGGAGCAGAGCCGCCGCTCGGAGCAGGAGGTGGCGGCGCCAGCGTTGACGCGAGGTCATCGATCGTGGCCGCAGAATCGCCGAGACCATGTGGCTTCGACCGGCGTGACGACCGCTTGGGAACCGTGGTGTTGGCGTCGAGCGACACCACGTTGTCAGACATGTCGTTGTCAGACCCGGCGTTGTCAGACACGGCGTTGTCAGACACGGCGTTGTCAGACACGGCGTTCTGCGACATGGCGTGCCCCGCGCCGAGTCGGCCGTTCCCGTTCCCGTTGTTGGTCGCAGAGCCGTTGCCGTTCACGGACCCGTTGTTGCCGGGCAGGACCGGATCCATACGCGTCGGCGCAGATTCCGATCGAGGGTCGTTGTCGACGCGTTGAGCATCTGCCGCCGGCCGGTTGGGTCGCACGC
>JANLYC010000163.1:0-2021 GCA_031365435.1 Nocardioidaceae bacterium | reverse complement strand
CGGGCGCTTCGACCTGCCCTACCTGGCTCGCTTCGCCCGCGCTCCGGCACGGGCGTCACTGCGGATGATGAGGTGCCGTCGTCGGTCGGGGGCGGCGGGGTGAGTGCCGTCTGCGCTGATTCACTCATGTCAGTCCCTCTCCAGGGCACGGCGGCTGAGCAGGGACAGGGCCAGCACCCCGAGGACGAGCATCACGCCGATGGCGGACGCGACGTCGGGGTTCCCCTGCTCGATCCCCTTCTGGTACATCACCAGCACCGGGGACGCCGAGGCGCCGTCCGGCCCGCCCCCGTTGGTCAGCAGGTAGGGCTCGGTGAACAGGTTGGCGCCGGTGATCGTGGCCAGGATGACCACCAGCGCCGTGGCCGGCCGTACGCCGGGGATGGTGACGTTGCGCATCTGCTGCCAGCGGGTCGCCCCGTCGACGCTGGCCGACTCGTACAGCTCCTTGGGCACCGACTGCAAGGCGGCGAGGTAGAGCAGGATGTAGAAGCCGAGCTGCTTCCAGGTGACGAAGAAGGCGATCAGAGGCATGGCCAGGGTGGAGTTGATCAACCAGGACGGGTCCGGCGCCAGGCTGCCGAGCAGCTGGTTGACCATGCCGTCCTTGGAGAACAGGAACAGCCAGACGGCGACCACCGCGACACTGGCACTGATGTAGGGCACGTAGTAGCTGACCCGGAAGAAGGTCCGGCCGGCGATAGCCGCGTTGAGGGCGTTGGCCAGCAGCAGGGAGAGCCCCACCGTCAACGGGACGTTGATGACCAGGAAGATGGCCACGTTGACGAACGAGCGACGCACGTCCGGGTCGCCAAGGACGGTCGCGTAGTTGTCGAACCCCACGAACGGCCTCGGCACGCTCGCACCGGGAGCGGCGAAGAAGTAGTCGTGGAAGCTGATCCAGACCGCCAGCCCCAGGGGGTAGGCGAACACCAACGCCAGGAACACGGCGTACGGCGTCGCGAAGAGCATCCCGAGGGGCTGGCGGCCGAGGATCCGCCGCGTGGCGGCCGAGCTCACGAGTCGGAGGCCAGGCCGTCGGCTTCGGTGGCCGCCTTGCTGAGACCGTCGTCGACCGAAGACTTGCCGAAGATCACCGCGGACGAGTACTCGTCACGGATCTTCTGCCAGATCTCCACCGAGTTCGGCACGTTGGGCACCTCGACGGTGCGCGACGCCTGGTCGGCGAACGTCTTGTACTCCGGGTGCTTCGCGAAGTACGACGCGTAGGCGGTCGGCAGGTCGGACCGGATCGGCATCTGGCCGGTCATCTCGAGGAGCTTGCCGTCCTGGTCCTTGCTGGTCGCGAACTTCAGGACGTCCCACGCGGTCTGCTGGTTCTTGCAGGCGGAGTAGAGGCCGATGTTCTTGGCGTCGGTGAACGTGTAGATGCTGCTGGCGTCCGCACCGGACCTGGTCGGCACCGGCACGACACCCCAGTTGACCTTGCCCTTGTAGACCGCGATCGCCCACGGACCCACGACCGCCATGGCGGCCTTCTTGTCGGCGAACGAGTCACCGTTGTAGGGCTCCTTCGGGGAGTAGCCCTTGGCGTACATCTGCGACCAGAAGTTCCAGACGTCCTTGCCAGCCTGGTCGTTGAACGTCGCCTTGCCGTTCTCGATCGTCTGCTTGCCCTGCGACGCGGCGGCGTACAGCGGGTAGAAGTCGAACCAGGACTGGAAGAACTCGCTCGACGGTGCAGGCGAGATCGCGTTCGGAGCGGCTCCACTGTCGACGATCTTCTTGCTGGTCGCGAGGAACTCGTCGTACGTCTTCAGCGGCGGGTTCGTGGTGCTGATCCCGGCCTTCTTGAAGAGGTCCTTGTTGTAGAAGATCATCACCGGGTTCTGCTTCCACGGGATCTGGTAGAACTTCCCGTCCGGCGACTTGTACTGGTCGGCGCTGTCGCCGGAGCGGGCCTCGACGTACGAGGCCCCGTCGGAGAACTCGTCCAGCGGGACCAGGCCGCCCTGCTTCTGGAACTGCGGGACCGCTGCGGGGCTGGTGTTGAACACCAG
>JANLYC010000153.1:0-3243 GCA_031365435.1 Nocardioidaceae bacterium | reverse complement strand
GTGGAGCTGCCCGGTCCTGGCGGCGTCGTGTATGCCGTCACCGACTTCGTGGCCACCGTCAGGACCGACACCGCCACCGCCGCCGACGCGTTGCGAGCAGGTGACGACGCCGACGAGGTCAGGTGGGTCACCGAGACGGAGCTGGCTGACCTGCCGACGTCGCCGGGCCTCGTCGAGACGCTGACGGTTTGGGATATCTGGGCCTGACGCCGACCTGACGCGGAACCCGACGTCGAAGTCGACATCAGCCCAGGAACCCGTACGACAGGTGCCGCAGGGCCGCCTTCGACGGCGTACCCGCCCCCTTCGCCGCCGGCAGTGCCGGCTTGTGCTGACGCCACAGCCAGGCGCGGAAGAAACGCGTCAGGTCCTGCCCGCTCACCTTGTGGGCGAGGGCGATGAACTCCTGCGTCGTCACGGTGCCGTGCCGGTGCTGGGCGTTCCAGGTGCGCAGCAGGGTCCGCATCGCTGTCCGGCCGATCTTGTGACGGAGCGCTCCGAGCGTCATGGCGCCCCGGACGTACACCGCGGCGGAGAACATCGTGTTGCGCTGCGGATCGGCGATGGACTGACGCCAGAAGCGGTTCCTGGCCCCGATCTGGTTGTAGATCTGCTTGGTGTCGCGCCACGTCGTCGCGCCACCGCGGTGCTCGAACCAGAGCCACGACGCGAAGGTCGCGAACCCTTCGTTGAGCCAGATGTGCCTCCAGTCGCGGACCGAGACGCTGTCTCCGAACCACTGGTGGGCGAGCTCGTGGGAGATGGTCCCCTGGTCCGGTGCGAAGCCGTAGATCGGACGTGTCTGCGTCTCGAGCGAGAAACCGACGTTGCGGACGCTGTCGACGATCGCGCCGGTCGAGCTGAACGGGTAGCGACCGAAGGTGCGCGCCCAGAAGTCGGTGATGCGGCCGGACAGGCCCACGACGTGGCGCTGTCGCGCTTGTCGGGCGAGGTGCGGGTCGACAGCGGTGAACTCCGGGATACCTCGGGCGGTCTTGGTGTGGTGGAACTGCCATCGTCCGATGCCCAGCGTCGCCAGGTAGGTCGCCATCGGCTGCCGCTCGTCCCAGACGAACGTGGTGTGGTGGTGTCGGCGCTGACGGGAGACGAGGTCGCCGTTCGCCACCACCTTGCGACTGTTGGGCACCGTGATGGCGAACGTGAAGCGCGCCTTGTCCGACGGGTGGTCGTTGGACGGGTACCACGTGTGGGCAGCGTTCGGCTCGCAGCCGACAAAGGCGCCGTCCGGGGTGAACCGCCAGCCGTAGTCACTGCCGAACACGATCGGTGAGCCCTTGATGGTGCGGGGAACGCCGGCGTACCAGACCTTGACGACGAACAGCTGCCCCCTGGGCAGTCCCTGGACCGGGGTCACGACGAGCTCCTGTCCGCGCCGTCCGAACGCCGCCTGCACCCCGTCCACGGTCACGCGCTCCACCCGGTAACCGGTCAGGTCGAGGTCGAAGCGCGAGAGGTTCTGGGTCGCGAGGGCGCTGATGCGGTTGGAGCCACCGAGGTGATGCGTGCGCGGGTCGTAGGACAGCCGGAGACCGTAGTGCTGGACGTCGTACCCGCCGTTGCCAAGCTTGGGGAAGTACGAGTCGCCGAGGCCGCGGCTTCCCGGATGGAAGACAGCCCGGGCGGCCGGGTCTCCCTGCCCGGAGGTGGCGAGGACCGTTCGAGCACGCAAGTCTGAGTGACTCGTCGCGGCGGCGGGATCGATCGTCGATCCCAGCATCGCCGTCGCCGTGACGGCTGCGATGACGCCGGCGGCGCGGTAGGTGGTGCGGTAGGTGGTGCGGTGACCGGTGCGTGTCAGAGTCATGAACATCTCCCCGTCGGCCTTGTCCCCTCGGTGCGCGAAGGTGACATACAGGGCCACTGCTGACCTTCCCCAACAATCCGAGTCGCGTCAAGGCGAAATGCCGGACCCGACGTCACAAGTCGCCGATGCGCCATTCACGACGCGCGTCTCCGTCCCACCGACGACAGCCCGCCGCGATGACCGTCGTCTCAGGTGCGGCGACAAGCGCGACAGCGGCGCCGAGCTGTTCGGCCCCGAGGCGATGTGCCAGCGTGATGTGGGGTGTCCACTGGCCGGGAGCAGCGAAAGTCGCGGGGGCGCTCTCCGGGCCGGCGGCTTCGAAGACTGCCGCGTGCAGCGCGAGGAGTGCGGGATTCGTGACGACGAGCCGGGCCAGCACGAAGGGACCCGGCCCGAAGACCACGAGCCCCCCGAGCCGCACCGGCAGGGCGGCGGTCAGATGCTCCGCCACGGCGGCCTCGATCGCCGCCTCACGGCCCGGCCCCGGCGTCCGGAAGGCGATCAGGGTGACGTGCGGGCGGTTGGACTCCCCGCTCCGGCGCCCCTGACTTGGTATGTCTGCTGCGAGCAGACGGCTCCACACGGCTCTGATCGATGAGTCCGCATCGTCGTCGAGGATCAGCTCGACCGATTGCACCACGAGTCGCTCAGGAGTCGGCGTTCCACCGGTCGAGGGTGGGAGTGCCGCGGTCATAGCTCAAGACGCTGAGCTTCGCCGTGTCGAGTGGGAGGTGGGCGCCGAGAGTCACCGGTTGTCTCATCCACCGCGCCGCGAAGACGCGCAGGATGTGGCCGTGCGCGATCAGGAGCACGCGGCCATCGGCGGCGCGGCAACGCTCGATCACTCGCTCGACCCGTGAGCTGATCTCGGCAGGAGTTTCGCCGCTGGGTGCCCCGTCGACCCAGATCGACCAGTCCGGCCGCTCCTTCTGGATGTCGATACGGGTCCGTCCTTCGTACTCGCCGTAGTTCCACTCGACCAGGTCATCGGCGATCTCGAAGCCGTCGACTCCTGCCAGCTCCGCCGTGTGTCGAGCACGCTGCCGCGGACTGCAGAGGATCAGGTCGAAGGTTGCCCTGTGCAGCAAGGGCTTCAGTGACCTCGCCGCCTCTATTCCCACGTCGGTCAGCGGCAGGTCCGTCGTGCCGGTGTGCTGCCCGGACTTGCTCCACTCGGTCTCGCCGTGCCGTACCAGCCAGACTTCGTCCTCACCCTCGCTCACGTCAGCGACTCTAACGCTCCAGCGGCCGAGCGCAACGGCATACGACCCCGAACATCGCCCCACACCCACCACCGTCTCGTGACCCTACGTTTGCCTAGTTGTACTGCCCACAGACGTTGGTAACGGATCTCTGGACATTGTGAAGACCTCCGGGTGAGGTGTGTAGCGACCAAGCAACTCACCTACCGGAGGTCT
>JANLYC010000123.1:0-38997 GCA_031365435.1 Nocardioidaceae bacterium | reverse complement strand
CACGCGCGAGGTGATCCAGCCGCCGTAGAAGCCACCGGCCTGGGGGACCACGAGCTCGCCGTCGACGAGGCAGCGGTCCATCGCCGCCGGGTAGACGGCGATGTGGTCGCGCAGGCCGGGGTAGGCGGGCGCGGGCTCCGGGTAGTACCAGGCCGCGCGTGGCGCGACAGCGCCGCCGCCGAGGACGTCGAGATACGACGCGCGACCTTTCCACTCGCACATCGACGATCCCGCAGTGGCCCGGAGCGAGCCGGCCACGAAGGCGACACGAGGCACGTAGTACGTCGGTGGGTGGCTCGTCTCGAGCATCCGGAGCGCGGCTCGCGAGTCGGCGATGCGCACCCCTCCCAGCTCGATCACCACGTGCTCACTCGTGGGCTCGAGGCGTGGCGGTCGGGGATAGTCCCAGCACGACTCCTCTCCGGGACCTGCCGGGAGCGGGGTCACTCCACGCATCGACGAGGACGGCTCACAGCCGCGCCGGGCAGAGCTCTGGGTCGCCGTGCACTTCGACCGGCCGCACGGCCGCCATCACAGGCTGGGTGGCCGCCTGCTGCTCAGCGTCGCGAGCCCGGGCGAACTGGCGTACGACGAGCCAGACTGCGGCGGTGATCGCAGCGCCCACGACCGCGTCGAGGAGCCAGTGGTTGGCAGTTGCCACCACAACCAGCGTGGTGATGACGACATAGGCGACGGCGATGACGCGCATCCAGAGGGCGCGGCTCAGCGAGATCGCCCCGATCGTGCACCACAACGCCCAGCCGACGTGCATAGACGGCATCGCCGCGAGCTCGTTCGTCAGGTCACCGAGGCCGCGCGGAGCAGAGGCCGAAGCGCCCCACCAGCCCCATTGCGATGTCGAGGACATGATGTCGACGTAGCCGTCCAACATCCGCGGGGGCGCCGTCGGGTAGAAGATATAGGCCACGAGGGCGATGGCTGTCGCGCCGACCAGGATCCTGCGCATCCGCAGGTAGTGCGCATGCGAATGCCGCCAGAGCAGGATCAAGAGGATCGGCGTCACGACGTAGTGCATGGTCGCGTACCAGAAACCCGCGAACACGCTGAGGGCCTGGTGGTCGATCAGGACCGAGTTCCAGGACACCTCGATGCCGATATGCCACCAGCGCTCGACGCCGAGGACGTCGTTGGCGTGGTTGATGGCAAGCCTGGAGTCGTTGGACGCCAGCAGCCGCGCGGCGGAGTAGCCGACATACAGCACGGCCAGGAGGACGAGCTCGCGCGTGACGCGCCAGACAGCACTCTTCACCTGCTCCCCTCCCACTCTTCTCGCGCCGACGTCACCCGACACTCTACTGCCCTGTGGCAAGCCATTTCAGCCCGCTTGACAGGCGGAACAGCCGTTGTTTCCTGCCGCCCGGCACCGTTGGGGCGGCCCCGGCGTCACGATCAAGGATGGCGGCCGCGAGGCAGTGATACATCGAGGACCTCCCTGACGCGACCCTGACTCCCGACAGCGGCGCTGGCCCCCCTCTCCGCTGTACTCTCACCGGCATGAGACGGGGCGGTGTCTGGTTGACGAGCCTGAGCGCCGTAGCCATCCTGCTGTCGGCCTGGGTGAGCACGACGTCCTTCGTTCCGGTGCTCCGCGGCGCTGTCGACGAGCCGTCGGGCCGACCGCACGTGGTGCCGCGGCAGCTTCAAGGCCCGAACGGCGGCAACCCCGAGCAGCACACCCAGACGTCGAGCGGGTCGAGCGGCTTGTCGTCCCTCGCCGCGATCTTCGTCTACGTCATGCTCTCGCTGTTCGCGCTGTCACTGCTCACGGTCCTCTGGCGTCGAGCACGGGAGCGGCGGCTCCATCGCGGTCTGGGCACGCTGGTCCCGGAGCCCGCCGCTGACGACGTGTTCGGCATTGTCGATTCCGACCTCGCTCAGGGGCTGCGCCGCTCGGCGATCAGCGGTCTCGAGGCGCTCGACCACGGCACTCCGGGTGACGCCATCATCCGCTGCTGGATGATGCTCGAGGAGGCTGTGACCCGGGCCGGCTTCGATCGCGACCCGGCGTTCACACCTCACGAGTTCACCTCCGCCGTGCTCGTCCGATTCGCCGTCGGGGCCACCAGCATCGCCGAGCTCGCGTCGCTGTACCGGGAGGCACGCTTCTCCAGCCACGTGCTGGGCGAGCCGGAGCGGCGGCGTGCCGTGCATGCGCTCAACGCCCTCCGAGACGACCTCGATCGAGCGACGGCGGACGCAGCGACCGCCATACCGATCGCGGCAGCACCTCCGAGTACGCGATGACGGCACGCCAGTGGGTCCGACGCCTCACCTACGGTCTGCTGGCCGGCCTTGTCGGGTGGGGCTTCACGGCGTGGGTCGGTCTGCGCCCACAGCCGCTGCTGGTGCTCCTGGCCACGGTCACCTGCGTCACCTTCGGAGCTCTCGTGACCCACGTTCATGCCGGTGTCGAGACCATCAGCTGGTCGGCACCTCGGCGCAGCGCACGGCCCCGCTACGGTCTCGACGCGCGCTTCTCCCGCCTCTCGCAGGACCTCAGCGAGAATCGCGACCCCCAGGTGCTGGCGGCTCAGCTGCACACGACCCTGGTCCGGGTCATCGACGACCGGCTCACTGCTCACCACGGCATCGACCGGACGGCCCATCCCGAACAGGCCCACGCCGTCCTCGGAACCGTCCTCGCAGCGTATGTCGCCACACCCGCAGCACGCACCAGCCGGCGACAGCTCTCCGACCTTCTCACCCGAATCGAGGCGCTGTGAGCGACCTGGCGGCCAACACCGACGATGCCCAGTCCCCTCCGCTCACCGTCTCGGCGGTCGGAGCACGCGCGGCGGCCGTGCTCGACGAGGTCGATCGTGCGGTCGTGGGCAAACGGGCGGCGCTCGAGCTGGTCCTCAGCGCTATCCTCGCCGGCGGCCACGTGCTGCTGGAGGACTTCCCCGGGCTCGGCAAGACGCTGGCGGCCCGCTCGTTCGCCCAGACGCTCGGGCTCGAGTTCGCCCGGGCGCAGTTCACTCCCGATCTCCTGCCCGGCGACCTGACCGGTTCGTTCATCTACGACCAGCGCAACGGGGAGTTCAGCTTCCGTAAGGGACCGATCTTCACCGGCCTGCTGCTCGCCGACGAGATCAACCGGACACCGCCGAAGACCCAGGCGGCCCTGCTCGAGGCCATGCAGGAGCGGCAGGTGACGGTCGAAGGCGAGACCTTCACGCTTCCCGCGCCGTTCCACGTGCTCGCCACCGCAAACCCGGTCGAGTACGAGGGCACCTATCCCCTCCCCGAGGCCCAGCTCGACCGTTTCCTCATGCGGGTCAGCTTCGGCTACGCCTCGGCCACGGAAGAGGTTGAGGTGCTCCGGCGCCGGCTGGCACGCCGACGCGAGGAGCAGACGCTGCGCGCCATCACCGACCCGGCCACGCTGCTGGCGATGCAGGCGACCGTCGAGACAGTGACGGTCGACGATTCCATCGGCCGCTACTGCGTGGACCTGTCGGCTGCCACCCGCGACCACGGACACGTCATGGTGGGCGCGTCGCCACGCGGTGCACTGGGCCTGCTGCTCACGTCCCGCGCGCTTGCGGTCATCCGCGGCCGCGACTACGTCGTCCCCGAGGACGTCAAGGCCGTTGCTCACCCCGTCCTCGACCACCGGCTGACCCTCCGGCCCGAACTGTGGATGACCGCGGTCACCCACGGCACCGTGGTCGAAGACGTGCTCGCCTCAGTGCCCACCCCAGCTGCCGACGAACCGGCCTGATCATGGCTGAACCAGCGCTGGACTCCGACCGGTGGGCACCCACCTGGGCGCATGCCCGGGCGCTGGTGCTCGGCGCGCTGGGTCTCGTCGTCGCGGTGGCGTTGCACCGGCCCGACCTGCTCGTCATCGGCACGCCCCTGCTCGTGGTGGCGGTGTGGTCCGTGCTGTCGCGGCCGCACGGTGCTCCGACGGTGGCGGCCACCATCGGTCGCCGGAGGTTGCGCGAGGGCCGGGCAACAACCGTGCAGTTCAGCGTGACCACTCCCGTCGGCGCGAGGGAGCTCTCTGTGTCGAGCACCGCGACCCCCTGGGTCGAGACGCGGCCGCACAACGGCACCGTCATCCGCGCCGTCGACGCCGACAAGCCGGCGACGACCCTCGAGCTGACCGTTCGGATGGCACGCTGGGGCCACCACGTGGTGGGCCCCGCCGCGGTCGGTTCGCTCAGCAGCTGGGGCGCGTACCAGTGGGGACCGACGATGACGACGGCCTGGACTGTCGAGGTGACTCCGGAGGCCGCAGTGTTCGACGGACGAGCACCCATGCCGCACCCTCAGGGACTCGTGGGAGTCGACCGGTCGGCGCGTCCTGGTGCCGGCAGCGAGTTCGCCAGCATCCGGCCCTTCCAGCTCGGCGACCGGTTGCGGAGGATCCACTGGCCCTCGTCCTTGCGGTCGGACGGCCTCAACGTCACCGCGACGTACGCCGACAACGACAGCCAGGTCATCGTCGTGGTCGACGCCAGCAACGACGTTGGTGTCAGCCGTGGAATCGACGGCTCAGCGAGCAGCCTCGACGCGACCGTGCGCGCCGCTGCCGCGCTCTGCGAGCACCACGTGCGGCGCGGCGACCGGGTAGGGCTTCAGGTCACCCAGGCGCGCAGGCCGGTGGTGGTGCGTGCGGCCACCGGGGTGTCGCACCTACGTCGCATGCTGGCTGCTCTGGCCCGCATCGAGGCGGGAGGCGCGGACGACGAGCGTGTCGATCCAAGGATGCGGATCGACGCCGGCGCCCTCGTGCTCATGTGCTCCCCCCTGATCTCGTCACGGCCCATGCAACGAGCCGTCAGCCTCACTCGCAGCGGCCTGGTCCTGGTCGTCGTCGACACGCTGCCGCACCGTGTCGAGCACCACGTCGACCCTGCCGACCCTGCCCGCGAGACGACCGAGCTTGCGTGGCGCATCAGGCTGCTCGAACGCTCCGCCGACATCCGTAGCGTCACCCGGGCCGGCGTACCGGTGGTCGACTGGCGTGGCCCCGGCAGCCTCGACCAGGTGCTGCGCGACGTCGCCCGCAAGGTGCGGGCCCCCCGGATGGCCGTGCGGTGAGACTCCCGGCGGCGTACGTGGACGTGAGTGAGTTCCTCGAGCGCATCGGGACCAGTGGACTGGTCGTGCGGGGCACGCTGGTCCTGAGCGTCGCTGTGTCGTCGCTGACCGCCTCTGCACTGGGCGGCTACAGCACCTGGCTCCTCGTCGGCCTTGTCCTGCTGGGCTGTGTGGCCGCCGTGGTGCCGGACTCTTCTGCGCCGCTGGTCGTGATCGCGGCGATGTGCGCCCAGTGGGTCATCGTGGTGCGGCCGGTGTCGGTGACCTGGTCGGTCGTGCCCGCTCTGTGCGTGCTCGTGGTGCACGTGGCCGCGGCCCGGGCGGCTTCGCTGCCCGACCATGCGCCGTACGACGCCGTGTTGATGCAGCATTGGCTCGGCCAGACGGGAGTGGTCGCCCTGGTGACGTTCCTGATCTGGACGGTGGTCGTCACGCTGGACGCCGACCCGGCACCGGCCGGTGTCGGCGTGACCGCACTTGCCTTCGTGGGTGCCGCGGTGGTGACGGCCGTGCTGGCCTGGCGGCTGGACAGCTGACGGGCTTGGCGGGACCGGCGATCAGCCGTCGACGATCTCGACGGCATACACCCGCTGCGGCTCGGTGGCCTTGCCGCAGGACACCCGGCGCTCCGGCGGGCGCGTCACGGAACGGACGAGCACGGTGGTCGACCCCGCCGCCGCATCGGCAGACCTGTGGTCCACGCGGACTCGCGTCACGTCACCGTCGGAGACCGAGTCGGAGACGACAAGGGCGTTGAGCCCGACACTTCCGGTCCGCGCACGCACGGCCGACTCCGCTGCCTGCGCCGGGGCGGGCAGAGCCGACCTTCCCCGATCGTGGCGGGGTCCGAGCAGCTGCGCGGACAGCTCCCCCGCCGCGGCGGCGTCCAGCGCAGCCAGCACGTCGGAGGCCCCGAGGCGCGCGAGCGTCACCCCGCTCGGAAGCAGGACCCCCGTCGGCGCGAACCGGTGGCCGCCGGTGTGCGACGTCTCCCAGACCTGACCCGGTCGCTGTGCAGCCGCATCGCTGGCCACGGGCCGGCCGCGCACCGCACAGCAGACATCACGGCGTCCGTTCGTGCACACGAGAAACACCGGTTCCGACGTGCCCACGAGCCCGGGTAGCGAGGCCACCGCAGCCGCGCGGTCACCGCGGACCACCGCGTCGAGGTCGAGGTCCAGCAACGCACGTGGGTCAGGTACCGAGCCGACGAGGAGCCACTCGCGTCCGGGTAGTGAGCAGCTCACGAGGACCGTACGGGCCCGGGCGCGGTGGTCGTCGGGATGAGCGCCGGCGGCACGGATCAGCACGAACCGGCCCCCGGCTGACGCCGCCCGCTCGCCCAGCTCACGGCCCAGCGCCACGTCGAGGTGGCTCTCGCCCACGGCGTCGCGGCCCCATGGCCCGGGTTGCTCCAGCGCCAGCCAGCCGCGGGCGACCGAGGCCGTCCCGTAGGCGGGCTCGTCGAGGGCGGCGCTGCGCACCGAGCAGGCCTCGACGTCAGGTCCGATGGGGTGCGGCGCAGCTCGGCCGACAGGTCCGGCGATTGTCATCGGGGTCAGCCCACCCGCCGGTGCACGACCAGCGGCAGGACCCGGCGCGCGCCCCCCTCGCGTAGTGCGGCGGCCGCGAGCGTGACCGGCCACATCGACGACGAGGCGTCGGCGACGAGCAGGACGGTCCGGTCCGAGACCGCGGGTCGTTGCTCATCGAGGATGCTGATCCGGTCGCGCCACCAGGCCGCCTCGGCTGCCGAGGCCAACCCGTCCGGGACCGGCTCGGCCGGTGACTCGAGCACGGCGCGATCGAGTCGTCCCACCTTGGTGAGGTGTCCCACGAGATCGTCGAGCAGGACCCGGGCACCGGCGGCCGGCAGTCCGACCACCACGTCTGGGCGCTCAGCCCAGCTGGTCCGCCAGCGACTCATCAGCGCGACGCAGCCGTCGAGGACGTCGGGTGGGGCCGGCGTGTCGGGGCGCAGTCCAGCCGACAGGAACTCGCGCCACTCGGGGGCGTCAGCGTGGATGAGAACCCGGCCCTCGTCGGCCATCAGCTCAGCGGGGATCCGACCGCGGCTGCCGAAGTCTCCGCCGGGCCACATCTTGCGCGGCTCGAGGACATGGCTCTCACCGCGGAGCAGCCGCGTGACCTGCGCCAGTGTCTCGCGTGGCGGCGTCGCGTCGAGTCCGTCGAGCAGGTCACCGCGACAGACCGTGCACCGTCCGCAGGGTTGGGCGGTCGGGTCGTCGAGCGATTCTTGCAGCAGCTGCATGAGACAGCGCTCACCTCGGCTGTAGGCACGCATGATGTCGGCCTCGCGTCGCCGGGTGGCGATGATGCCGTCGTAGTGCTCCGCGTCGTACGTCCAGGCGACGCCGGTACGCCGCCAGCCGTCCTCGACGCGGTCGACGACGCCATCGACCGCGAGCTGCTTGAGCATCAGCTCGACCTTGCCGCGTCGTAGTCCCGACACGGCCTCCAGGGACGGCACCGACGTCACCTCGTCCTCGTGACGAGCCCAGGCGTCGAGCAGCCGGTTGACCTGCTCAGGGTCCGGGATCGTCGCGGTCGCGAAGTAGTCCCAGACGCCGGCGTCGGCGAGCGACGGCAGCAGGATCACCTGGGCCTCGTCGATGCCGCGCCCGGCGCGCCCGACCTGCTGGTAGTAGGACACCGGGCTCGGTGGCGAACCGACGTGGATCACGAAACCGAGATCAGGCTTGTCGTAACCCATCCCGAGTGCCGAGGTGGCGACGAGAGCCTTGAGCTTGTTGTGGCGGAGCGCGTCCTCGAGCCGTTCGCGCTCGTCGGACTCGAGCCCTCCGGTGTAGGCCGCCACGGGTACCGCGTCGCCATGCACCCCGGTGATGACGGTCGCGAGTCGCTCGGCGTCAGCCACGGTGAGGGTGTAGACGATGCCGCTCCCGGGGAGTCGGGGCAGCTGGTTGACCACCCACGCGTAGCGCTCGAGCGGGCTCAGCTGGTCGATGACCGCGAGGTGCAGGCTGTCGCGGGCCAGCCGTCCGCGCAGCACGAGCGTCGTCTCGCCGAGCTGGGCGGCCACGTCATCGGTGACACGCGCGTTCGCGGTGGCGGTCGTGGCCAGGACGGGTGTGCCGGGGTTGAGTCCGCGGAGGAGGTCGGCCACGCGTCGGTAGTCGGGCCGGAAGTCGTGTCCCCAGTCGGAGATCGCGTGGGCCTCGTCGACGACGAGCAGCCCGAGCCGACCGACGAGCGCGTCGAGGACCCGGCGGCCGAACCGCGGGTTGGCCAGCCGCTCGGGCGACACGAGGAGCACGTCGAGAGTGCCGGCCATCAGCTGCTCCTCGATGTCGGACCAGTCGCCCACGTTGGACGAGTTCAGCGTGGCCGCGGTCAGACCGGCGCGCTCGGCTGCCGCGACCTGGTCACGCATGAGCGAGAGCAGCGGCGAGACGACCAGCGTCGTCCCCTGCCGCTCGGCCCGGCGGATCGCCGTGGCGGCCCAGTAGACCGCGGACTTGCCCCACCCGGTGGCCTGCACGACGAGCACCCGGGCGCTCGGCTCGCACAGGGCAGCCACGGCGGTCTCCTGGTCGGGGCGGAGCCTGGCCTGCTCCCCCGCCATGGCCGCGATCACCCGGTCGGCGATCGCGTGACGCGCTGTCGTGAGCTCTGTGGTCATCGGGCTCGACCCTACGTGCTCCTGCCGGGCACACTCGAGCTGGCCGACGGCTTCGGGGTCGATGTCTCGGACGTGGCCGCAGGACCTGGGCGGTCAGACCCTGGTCTGTACGCGAGCAGCCACGACGACGAGCGCGGCCACCACGACTCCCTCCGACAGCACCGCCCACGGCAGTGAAGCCCGGGCGACGGTCAGCGCCACCACCAGGAGCGTCACGGCGGCAGTCCCCGCCTGCACGAGGTTCGGTCGGTGCGTAGGGCTGAGCCGGCCGTGGATGAGCGCGACCAGGACGAGGTAGACGCCGACCGCAACCGCGAGCACCATCCCGATCGACGTGGCCGACGCGCTGACAGGGTGCAGACCGAACTCGGTGGAGGCCTCCAACCCGGCGCCCACGGCCACCGCTGCCGCGAAGATGGCGTAGTGCGCGTAGCCCCATGTGAAGTCCTGGTCGGGCCGGACGCGGAGCGCTTCGCCGGTGTCGTGCAGGAAGTAGATCCACCACATCCCGAACAGCAGGATCAACCCGCCGCAACCGAGCACGACAAGGTCGAGCGTGAGCCCGCCGCTGGAGAAGTCGGCGCTGATCGCGTTGCTGGCTGCCAACACCGACTCGCCGAGGACGATGATCGTGAACAGCCCGTACCGCTCGGCGATGTGGCCGGGATGCCACGGTGTACGACGCGGGATCTCCGCCCACAACGGCACCACCAGCTCCGCAGCGACCAGCACCAGGAAGGAGACCACGCCGAGCGCCTCCGGCAGGAGCAGTCGCAGCGTCCATGCGACCTGCACGACCAGCGTCCCGACGACGTACCGACGGGCGGTCGGGCGGCCCTCCGAGTCGGCCGCGGCTGCCCGGAGCCACTGCCCCACCATGGCGACCCGCATGAGCACATAGCCGACGACGACAGTCTTGAAGTCGCTGTCCTCGAAGGCGGACCCCACTCCGGCCGCCAGTACGAGGACGCCCGCCATCTGCAGCGCCGTCATCACGCGGTACAGCGCGTCGTCGCAGTCGTACGCAGAGGCGAACCAGGTGAAGTTCATCCACGCCCACCAGATGGCGAAGAACGTCATGACGTACGCGACGACGCCGTGGCCGATCTCGTCGGCCACGACCGAGTGCGCCAGCTCGCCGGCGACGTGTGCGACAGCCACCACGAACGTGAGGTCGAACAAGAGCTCCAGCGGCGTCGAGGCACGGTGGCCCTCGTCCGGGTCTCGCCGCCGCATACCGGCGACGTACGACGCGAGGGTCACGGGCACAAGGTAGTCCAAGCGACAGCCACGGGTGGTGCGCGGCGGCGTCCAGGCGGACCGATGATGCCGATCGTCCTCGCTGCGCGCTGTGTCAGGTCCGCTGGACGAGGCTGCGTAGGCTGTGGGTATGGACGCGACGGCCTGGGACGAGCGGTACGCAGGCACTGAGCTGGTCTGGGGACTCGAACCCAACAGGTTCGTGCGCGCACAGTGCGAGCGGCTTCCGATCGGCCGTGCGATCGACCTGGCCTGCGGAGAAGGCCGCAACGCGCTCTGGCTCGCCCGGCTCGGCTGGCAGGTCACCGGGGTCGACTACTCCGCTGTCGCGATCGAGCGAGCCCGTGACCTGACCACGCGCGAGAGCATGGCGGTCGCGGCACGCCTGGTCTGGGAGGTGTCGGACGTGACCACGGACCCGCCCAGGCCGGAGCTCTTCGACCTCGTCCTGATCAGCTACCTCCATCTCCCCCCCGACCAGTTCCGGGCCGTGCTGCGCAACGCAGGTCGGGCGGTCGCTCCGCGCGGGCACCTGGTGATCGTCGGTCACGACCTTCGCAACCTGCGCGAAGGCGTATCCGGGCCTCAGGACGAGTCGCTCCTGTATGACGGCCAGCAGATCCGGGCCGAGCTCACCACGCTGCCCGGCCTGGACGTCCAGCTCGCAGAGACCGTCACCCGGGAGACACCGGACGGCGTCGCCCTCGACACGTTGGTCCGCGCGCGTCGGCCGGTGCGTGACTCAGCGTCGAGCTGATCGGTAGGCGCGCCACCCTGTCCTGATCAACGGCCACTGCAGCGGTAGCCGGACCAGCACAGCCAGCTTCATCACGGAAGAGGCTCGTCGGCTTCCCAGGACGTCGACCGCCATCTGGACGTTCGCCGGAAAGATCAGCACCAGCAGTGCGGCGCTGACCAGTCCGGCCCGGCTCCGGGTCGCCGGCGAGAGCAGCCCGGCAGCGCAGAGCAGCTCGGCGGCACCGCTGGCGTAGACCAGGCCACGTCTGCGTGGGAGGCGGCGCGGCACGATGCCCTCGAACGTGGCCGGCCGAACGCCGTGCAGGACCCCACTCAGTGTGAAGAGCACGGCGAGCAGCGCCACGTCCCGAGGTGGCAGGTGTCCGGTCGGGCCCGACCTGGTGACCATCAGCCTTTCTTCTCCACGTCCACCGACAGGATGCTGATCGGCTGGAAGGGCGCCCCGTCGGACTGCTTGTCCTCGACGCCTTGGTTCACGATCGCGTCCACGATCTGCATGCCTTCGCTCACCTTGCCGAAGATCGTGTAGCCCCCTCCACCGGTAGGAAGCTGCGTGTCCTTGTAGACGATGAAGAACTGCCCGCCGTTGCTGTTGGGATCCTGGCCGCGCGCCATCGCCAGAGTGCCGCGCGGGTACTGGCCGTCGGCGGGCGCGTTCTCGATCCCGAACCCGTAGCCGGGCGAGCCGCTGCCGGAACCCGTCGGGTCTCCGCACTGCAGCACGAAGATGCCGGTGGCCGCCGTCGTGAGTCGGTGGCAGGGGCTGTCCTTCCAGTAGCTCGAGCGAGCCAGGCTGATGAACGACGCCACGGTCTGCGGCGCCGCCTGACCGTCGAGCTGCAACCGGATGTCGCCACAGGTGGTGTGGAGCGTGGCCTCCCACGTGCTGCTCTCGGCCAGGCCGGGATCGGGGGGCGTGTTCGTCTGGGGCGGATTGCTGACAGCCGGTGGGGCCGTGTCACAGGTGACGTCGGCGACGCTGGCCGGACTCGGGTTCGATGAGACTGCTCCGGAGCCCGCCGGTGTGGTGGCGTCCTTGTTGTTGAGAAGCAGAGGGATCCCCACCACGGCCGCCACACAGAAGAGGGCGATCAGCACGACGGCCACCTGCGACGTGCGCGGTGTCTTCCGGGACACACCCTTGGTCGCGCCCTTGGCGGCCGCAGCCGAGGGCCGGTTGGGCCGCTTGGAGTTCGACATGCGCGCCACTCTAGTGACCCCGGACCCCGGCGCCGGTCAGGCACCGTGGTGAGGCTGTCAGCCGGTCGCGCGGTCCAGCCGGCGTACGTCCCCACCGCGTCGTGGGTCGGCACCGGGACCGGAAGCGTCGATCGCCGCCACTCCGCCGAAGTACGAGTCGAGCGCCGGCCAGACGGTCACCTGGTCGCGTTCCGCAAGGACACGCAGCACCTCGGGAGGCAGTCCCGGCTCCACGTGCACCTTGTCGGGAACCGGGTTGAGTCGCGGTGCCGCGATCGCCTCGGCCACCGGCCGCCGGTGGTGCACCACGTTGATCACCACCTGCAGCAGTGCCGAGCGGATCCGACTTCCGCCGGCAGCACCGCCCACGAGGATCGGTGCGTCACCCCGGAAGGCGATCAACGGCGACATCATCGAGCCCATCCGGTGCCCCGGCCGTTCACTGCCCCGAACCAGCTCGCCCTCCCCCAACATCGAGTTGAGATGCAGCCCGTACTCGCCGATCCAGACGCCGGAGGCCAGTCCCAGACTCGTCGTCACCGCACAGAGGTTGCCGTCGTTGTCCACGACCGCAGCGCTCGTCGTGTCTCCGCGGCGTGGCGGAGCACGCAGCACGTCGACCATCCGGGACGCGAGAACACCCTCGTCAGCATCGAGGACGAGGGCATCGAACGTGCCCAGCAGGTCGTCGAGGTCGTCACCACGGGCGACCACGTCGACCTCACCGAGCTGGGCCCTGCCGGGAGCGGTCTCGACCACGCCGTAGGCAGCGAGGTCCGGGTAGCTCAGGTCACCCTGCTGACCTACGGCCGCCACCATCGCCTCGGCGATGCGGCCGGTGTAGAAGGCCTCCGCCCCCTCGTCTGCCAGCACGCGCATTGCTGTCTCCAGCCCGGGATGGAACAGGCGGGCGCCACCAGGGAGCACGTCGCCGTCCCTGCCATACACGTGGATACCGTCCCCCAGCAACATCGCAGGCGCGATCGTCGCGAGCACCTTGGAGTGCAGCGGTGCAAAGACGACCCCGTGCGCCGCATGACCGATCGCCGGGGCCACCACGTCGGACCAGGCCAACCGACCCCAGCGGCGGTGCAGCGCGGCCACGCCTGCCGGCACTCCTGGTACCGCCACGGTGGCGGGCCCCACGGCGTACGGCACCAGCTGACCGCCGAAATCGATGGCGATCTCCTGCGGCACCGCTGTCCGTCGGCCCGCCAGTCCCGGTACCGCGACGAAGAAGTCGAGGCAGGTCGTCGTCCTGGTGGCGGCTTCGTAGTAGATGGCGTACCCGCCCCCGGTGAGTCCGGTGAAGACAGTCTCCGCAACGCACGCGGCCAACACCATGGCGACCGCCGCATCGGCTGCACTGCCTCCGGCGCGCAGCGCGTCGGCGCCGACGTCGGCCGTCACCGGGTTGCCTGCGGCGACACAGACGGGCAGTCGTGGGTCGGTCATCGAGGTCCCTGGGATGTCCCTGTGCGGTCTGGTGCAGGCTCAGCCGGAGGGTCAGGTCCCGGTGTACTCGCCCTTGATGGGGTGACCCTTGCCGAGCACCGTGATCCCCTCGTCGGTGACGGTGAAGCCGGCCGCCCGGTCGGCCTCGGGATCCAGGCCGATGCTGAAGCCGTCCGGGACGATGACGTTCTTGTCGATGATCGCGTTGCGGACGTGCGCGCCGACACCGATCTTGACGTTGTCCATGATGACGCTGCGGTGAACGACGGCACCGCTGGCGACGTAGACGTCGGTGCCGATGACCGACGAGCGGATCGCCGCCCCGGAGACGATCGAGCCGGCGCACACGATCGCGTCGTCAGCAGTGGCCGACTCGACGAACTTCGCGCCCGGCAGGCTGGTGTTGGCCGTGAAGATCGGCCACTGGCTGTTGTACAGGTTGAAGATCGGCTCGACGGATACCAGGTCGAGATGCGCATCGTGGTACGACGAGAGCGTCCCGACGTCACGCCAGTAGTCCCGGTCGCCCGGCAGCGACCCCGGCACGTCGTTGCGCTTGAAGTCGTAGACGGCTGCTTCGTTCTGACCGACCAGCAGCGGGATGATGTCGCCGCCCATGTCGTGGCGCGACTCGGGGTTGGCGGCGTCCTCCTCCAGAGCCTGCACCAGCGCGTCGGCAGTGAAGACGTAGTTGCCCATCGACGCGAACGACTCGTCCGGGCTGTCGACCAGGCCCGGCGGGTCGGCGGGCTTCTCGAGGAACTCGGCGATGCGAACGCCGTCGTCGGCCGTCTTGATGACGCCGAACTGGTCGGCCTCCTTGCGCGGCACACGGATTCCGGCGACCGACACGGACGCCCCGGACTCGACGTGCGCGTCGACCATCTGCGATGCGTCCATGCGGTAGACGTGGTCCGCGCCAAACACGACGATGATCTCGGGCTTCTCGTCGACGATGAGGTTCATCGACTGGTAGATCGCGTCAGCACTCCCCAGGAACCACTGCTTGCCCCGTCGTTGCTGGGCCGGCACGGGCGTGACGTAGTTGCCGAGCAGAGTCGACATCCGCCAGGTCACCGACACATGGCGGTCCAGCGAGTGCGACTTGTACTGCGTCAGGACGCAGAGCCGAAGGAATCCCGCGTTGACCAGGTTGGACAGCGCGAAGTCGATGAGCCGGTAGCTCCCGCCGAACGGAACGGCCGGCTTTGCGCGGTCCAGTGTCAGGGGCATCAACCGCTTGCCCTCACCACCCGCGAGCACGATGCCCAGTACCTTGCGCTTGGCCATGCTCCGACCCTAGCGGCCAGTCCGCGCCCGTGGGGCGGTCTCGAACGATGGAAGGCACCGCAACACGTTCCGACCTGCGACGAACGTCGCTAGGGTGCGAGTCATGCGTGTCGGTCTGCTCACCCGAGAGTTTCCCCCCGAGGTGTACGGCGGGGCCGGGGTGCACGTCGACTTCCTCGCCCGTCAGCTGCGTGAACGGATCGACGTCACCGTCGTCTGCACCGGCGCGGAGCGCGAGGGAGCCGTCGCCATACCGGAGCAGGACGGCCGGTTCCCGGACGCCAACCCGGCGCTGCACGTGCTGTCCGCCGACACTGCGATGGCAGCCGCGTGCGCGGGCGTCGACCTGGTGCACTCCCACACGTGGTACGCCAACATGGCCGGCCACCTCAGCTCCCTGCTCTACGGCGTCCCGCACGTGGTGACCGCCCACTCCCTCGAACCGCAGCGACCCTGGAAGGCCGAGCAGCTGGGAGGCGGTTACCGATTGTCGTCCTGGGTGGAACGCACGGCATACCTCGGCGCCGACGCCATCATCGCCGTGAGCGAAGGGATGGCGGCGGACGTCCGCGCGGCGTACCCGGAGGTCGAGCCCCACCGCCTGCACGTCATCTACAACGGCATCGACGCGGAGTTCTACGCCCCGGACAGCGGGACTGAGCTGCTCGACAGGCTGGGCATCGACGCCGGTCGGCCCTACGTCACGTTCGTCGGCCGCATCACGCGGCAGAAAGGCGTGCCCCACCTGCTCCGCGCTGGTCTGCGTCTCGACCCGACGGTCCAGCTGGTGCTGCTCGCGGGGGCGGCCGACACTCCCGAGCTCAAGGCCGAGACCGACGCCGCGATCGCCCGGCTCCGCGCAGAACGTGACGGCGTCATCGTGGTCAGTGAGATGTTGCCCCGCGAGAGCGTGCGGCAGGTGCTCACCCACGCGCTCGCGTTCGTGTGCCCCTCGGTGTACGAGCCGCTGGGCATCGTCAACCTCGAGGCGATGGCCTGCGAGACGGCGGTCGTGGCGAGCGCCGTCGGCGGGATCCCGGAGGTCGTCGTCGATGGCGAGACGGGTCTGCTCGTGGACTACACACCCGACGACACGGCCGGCTTCGAGGCTGCTCTGGCCGACCGGATCAACCGGCTGGTCGCCGACCCCGGCCTCGCCGCACAGATGGGACGAGCCGGCCGCGCACGTGCCGTGTCATCCTTCGACTGGGCCGCTATCGCCGACCAGACGGTGGCGTTGTACCGCAGCCTGACGTGACATCGCTGGTCGACCGCGATCTCGTCGCTGCGGTGCGCCGCGAGCTGGCCGGACGGGGCGACCCCGTCCGAGCGCCGCAGATGCAGCGGTACATGAAGTCTGCCCTGCCGTACTACGGCGTGCCGATGCCCGAGCTGCGTCGGCTCACGCGAGCGCTGTATGCCGCTCATCCGCTCACCGACCACGCCCGGTGGGAGGCGACGACGCGGGCACTCTTCGACGAGGCAACCCACCGGGAGGAACGCTACGCCGCGCTGATGTTGCTCTCCCACCGTCGCTATGTTGGGTTCCTGACCCGGGCGGCGTTGCCGCTGCTCGAGCACATCATCGTCGTGGGCGCCTGGTGGGACATCGTCGACGACGCGTCGCGGAGCGTCGGCGACGTGCTGCTCGCCGACCGCCCCGGGAAGCAGGTGATCCGCGGTTGGACCGCGTCGACCGACGTGTGGCTGCGCCGGGCCGCCATCATCTGCCAGCGCGGCCACGGGCAGCAGACGGACGTCGCTCTCCTCGCCGAGGCGATCACTGCTGCCCTCGGCGAAAGAGAATTCTTCCTGCGCAAGGCCATCGGGTGGGCGCTGCGCGACTACGCCAGGACCGACCCCGACTGGGTGCGCGCCTTCGTGGCGGACCATGGTGACGACGCTCCGGTCCCCCTGTCGGCCCTGTCGCGCCGGGAAGCTCTCAAACACCTCTCCTGATGACATGCGTGAGGCCATGGCCCGCGCACCCATGGACGGGACGTCGACAAAGGAGCACTCTCACGGGGGAGGAAGTGAGGTCAACGATGACGGATGCCAAGGCCGCGTACCGCGACGCGCTCAACACCTGGTCCACCCGGGTCAGGGCAGTCACCCCCGATCAGCTCGACCGGCCGACCCCCTGTACGGCGTGGACGGTTCGGGACCTGTTGAACCACGTCGTCGTGGAGCAGCTGTGGGCGGAGCCCCTCATGCAGGGCCAGACCATCGAGCAGGTGGGCAGCCGTTTCGACGGCGACATGCTCGGCGCCGACCCTCTTGCGACGGCACGATCCGCGACGGAGGACGCCACAGACCTCGCGGACCTCGCCCTCGGCGGGCGCAAGGTGCACCTGTCGTACGGCGACGAGGACGCCGAGGAATATCTGTGGCAGCTCACGCTCGACCACACGATCCATGCCTGGGACCTTGCCGTGGCGACAGGAGGTGATCGGGTACTCGACCCAGCACTCGTCGCGGTCACCGCCGAGTGGTTCGACGGCCGGATGGACATGTACCGGGCCGGCGGCGCCATCGGCCCCATTGGTCCGAGCGGAGACGACCCGCAGTCACGCCTGCTGAGCTCACTGGGCCGAGACGCAGCGTGGGGACCGAACCACGCGATGCTGGCAACGTTCTCGGCCGCCTTCGGACGCGGCGACGTCGACCAGATCATGGCCTTGATGACCGAGGACTGCGTGTTCGAGTCCACGACGCCGGCACCCGACGGCACCCGCTTCACGGGCGCAGACGCAGTCCGCGGCGTCTGGATCGACGTGTTCGGCGGCACTCCGGGGGCGGCGTTCACCGAGGAGGAGTCGTTCGTCCACGCCGACCGCGGCGTGCTGCGGTGGCGGTTCAGCTGGACCGAGCCGGACGGGACCGCTGGTCACGTCCGTGGAGTCGACGTGCTGCGTTTCCGAGACGGCCGGGTGTGCGAGAAGCTGTCCTACGTCAAGGGCTGACCGGCAGCGGTCAGTCGGTGCCGAAGCTGTCGGGGTCGGGTCCGACGCGCGTGCCGGCTTCCAGCCCGGCGATCGCCGCGTGGTCCTCCTCGTCGAGACGGATCCGGAACAGGTCGATGTTCTCGGCCATCCGGTCAGGGTTCACCGACTTGGGGATCACGACGTTGTCGAGGTCGAGGTGCCACCGCAGGATCACCTGGGCAGCCGTCACACCGTGCTTGTCGGCGATGCGCCCGATGGTCGGGTCACTGAGCTTCTTGGCCCGGGCGATCGGGCTCCAGGCCTCGGTGACGATCCCGTGCTCGGCGTGAAAGGCGCGAAGCTCCCGCTGCTGCAGCCAGGGGTGCAGCTCGACCTGGTTGACCGCCGGCACGACTTCGGTCTCGTCCAGCAGTCGCTGCAGGTGGGCGGGCTGGAAGTTGCTGACGCCGATGCTGCGTGCTCGCCCGTCGGCGTACACCTTCTCGAATGCCTTCCAGGTCTCGACGTAGGTGTCCCGGGCCGGCACCGGCCAGTGGATCAGGTAGAGGTCGACGAAGTCGAGGCCGAGGCGTTTCAGGCTGCCGTCGAAGGCGTCCAGGGCCTTGTCGTAGCCCTGGTCGTCGTTCCAGAGCTTGGTGGTGACGAACAGCTCGTCCCGGTCGATGCCCGATGCTGAGATCGCTTCCCCGACAGCGGCCTCGTTGTCGTAGGCGCGCGCGGTGTCGATGTGTCGGTAGCCGACCTCGAGGGCCGCCGACACGGCCGCCTTGGTCTCGTCCTCGGGCACGAGGAAGACGCCATAACCTACTTGCGGGATCTCGGCTCCGCTCGTGAGGGCCACAAGGGGCACCCGTTGGGGGGTATGGGGCGAGGATGGGGGCATACGCTCCAACGTAGCAGCGGATCAGACCGTCTCAAGTCGACCATCGAGGACGACCGAGCGACGAGGTCAGGAGGGGATATACTTCAATCCTCAACTATCTGGAGAGGGGCACGGATGCCGGAGCCCATGCCGATCATCTACCTCAGTCATGGCGCTCCCCCGCTCGCTGACGACGCGGTGTGGACCCGCGAACTGGCGAGCTGGGCCGGCGAGCTGCCGACACCGACCGCCATCCTCGTCGTCTCTGCGCACTGGGAAGAAGCGCCCCTGACGCTCGGGGCCACCACGACGGTGCCGCTCGTGTACGACTTCTGGGGCTTTCCCGAGCACTACTACCAGGTCCAGTACCCGGCACCGGGCGCCCCCGAGCTCGCGGCGAAGGTGCGCGGGCTGCTCACCTCTCCTGCGCAGTCGGTGCACGACGCTCCGGCGCGCGGGCTCGACCACGGCGCCTACGTGCCCCTCGTCGAGATGTTCCCTGCTGCCGACATCCCGACCCTGCAGATCTCGATGCCGACGCTGGACCCGGTGACCCTGCTCGAGCTCGGCCGCAGCCTCGCGCCACTCCGGGACGAAGGGGTCCTGATCCTTGGCAGTGGCTTCACCACGCACAATCTCAGCCTGATCAGCATGCAGTCCCCTCCTGATGCCGCACCACCGTCGTGGTCCCAGGACTTCGACCACTGGATCGCCGACGCGATCGCGCTGCGTGACGTCGACGCCGTCGTGGATTTCCTGCACAAGGCGCCCGCGGCCAGGCTCGCCCACCCACGGACGGAGCATTTCGCACCGCTCTTCGTCAGCCTGGGGGCCAGCCTGGCAGGCTCCGCGGCGGACGTGCAGGGACGTTCGGTCGTGGAGGGTTTCTGGTACGGCCTGTCCAAGCGGTCCTGGCAGTTCGCCTGAGCTCGGCCCGGTCGGCTGCGATAGCGTCGCGCGCGTGAGTGAGCTTCCCTCCGGTGGCACGATCCGTCCGATGACCCGCTGGGGCGAGCCGGTGATGCACACCCCATGCGCTGCGGTCACGAAGTACGACGACTCACTGCGCTCGCTCGTGGCCGACCTGGTGGCCACCATGTACGCCGCGGACGGCGTCGGCCTGGCGGCCAACCAGATCGGCGTCTCGCTCAAGGTCTTCGTCTTCGACTGCCCCGACGACGAGCACGTGCGCCACCGGGGCGTCGTGTGCAACCCGATCCTCGTCGTGCCGGAGGGCAAGGACCGCCTGCTCGACGATGACGACGAGGGCTGTCTCTCCCTGCCTGGAGCGTTCGTCCCGTGCGCGCGGGCCCACCAGGCGACCGTCACGGGTTTCGACGAGCGCGGCGAACCGGTCACGTACTCAGGCAGCGGACTGCTCGCCCGCTGCCTGCAGCACGAGTGCGACCACCTCGTGGGAACGGTCTTCGGCGACCGATTGTCCGCGCGTCAGCGCAAGAAGCTCTTCAAGGAGGCCGAGAAGTACGCCGCCGAGTTCCCGCCCGGCTGGCCGGCCACCGCGCCCGTCGAAGCCTAGTCGATCGCGGCTACGCCGTGTCGACCACGAAGGTCGGCCGGTTCTGCCGGGCCCGGACGGCATACATGGCGGCGTCGGCACGTCGAAGCACCTCGGAGGCCTCGACCGCGCCGGTGATCATCGCGATCCCGATGCTGACGCCGACCCGCAGGGCGACCCCGTCCAGCACCATCGGCTCCGAGAGAGCCTCCTGGATGCGTTCGCCGAGCGCCTGGGCCTCCTCCTGGCTCACCGGGAAGCCGACGACGACGAACTCATCGCCGCCGAACCGGCCTGCGATGTCGTCCTTGCGGACCGTCTGGTGCAGCCGGGTCGAGATCGCCGCCAGGGCGTCGTCCCCCACCAGGTGCCCGTGCTTGTCGTTGACCTGCTTGAAGTTGTCGAGGTCGCAGAACAGGAGTGCCCCGAGCTGCTCGGTCTCGCGCGCCTCGCGGACGACGGTGTCGAGGTGGTCCAGCACCGTGAGCCGGTTGGGCAGACCGGTCAGCGGGTCGTGCTGAGCGCGCATGGTGAGCTCGCGCTCCTCGTTCTTCGACTGGGTGATGTCGACGATCTGGCACAGCACGCCGGGCCGGCCTCCCCCGTCCATCAGCGAGGCCGCCTCGACGAGTCCCCAGAACTCGCCACCGTCGGCGCCGACGAACGGCACCTCCATGCGCAGGCCACGGCGGTCGTCGCGCAGCAGCCTGATCATCAGATCACCGAGCGGCTCTCCGTGCACCACCGTGAGCACCCGGTCGATGGGTTCGTGCCGTGCGCCGAACACGTTGATCCCGAACATGACACCGGCGGCCCGGTTGATCCGGGCGATCTCGAGACCGCTGGGACCCTCGATGAACTCCGCCATCCCGATGGGGGCGTTGTCGAACGCGAGCCGAAACCGCTCCTCGCTCAGTCGCAGGGCCAGATGGTCTTCGGACGAGCGCTGGACGAACGTCTGGTGGTGGAACGCCACGCTAGCCTGGGAGGCGAAGAGCCCCAGCAGCGGCGCGACCGCCGGGTCGGGACGGGTGGAACCGGCCGGAAAGGTCGCGGTGATCAGGCCGACGAGGGCTTCGGGCGTCGCGACCGGGGCGACGAACAGGTTGAGCGCCCCCCACCGGTCACCGTTCCCGTGCATCTCCGGCTCGGAGTCGGCGGCCTCGTGGACCACCTCGTCGAGGAACGCACGGGGGTCGATGCACTGGTGGACGCCGTACGACGACGGCGAGCCGGCGAGCAGGTCGTTCCAGTCGCTGAGGTGACTCCGGCTTCCGATGAGCGCCTGGGCGGACTCGTGACCAGCGAAGGCGACGGCCTCGACCGACTCCCCGTCGACGAGGTAGACCAGGATGGTTCGCGCTCCCAGGACGTCTCGGATGCCCCGACAGAACTCCGGCATGGCCTTGCGCGGGTTGGGTGCAGCGTGAAGAGTCTCGAGGGTCTCGTGCACCTGGCGCACGGCGCCGGCGAGGCCCGAGCGCTGACTCCTCACCTAGCCCCCCTAGGACCTCATGTGCCGACCGACGACGAAGAAGGCTAACGCGGCTGCTGCTGCGACGTTGAGCGAATCCACGTCGTGCGCCATCGCGAAACCGGCTCTGATCGTGGCGCTGCTCAACCAGCGGGTGGATAGACCTGGCCCCTCGGACCCCAGGATAAGGCAGACTCTGTCGGTCGTCATGCGTTCAAGGACTTCGGGGAGCTGCTCGGCGTCCCCATCTGGTGTCAGGGCAATGGTGACGAATCCGCGGTCGGCCAACGCGGGCACCGTCTCGTACCAGTCCTCGACCCGTGTCCACGGAACCGAGAACACCGCCCCCATGGCAACCTTGACCGACCGGCGGTAGAGCGGGTCCGCGCACCGCGGCGACAGCAGCACCGCGTCCATGCCCAGCGCGGCGGCACTGCGGAAGATCGCTCCCACGTTCGTGTGGTCGACGATGTTTTCGAGCAGGACGATCCGTCGCGCTCCGTCCAGCACCGCGTCCACGCTCGGCAGTGGCGGCCGTTCCAGCGCGGCAAGCGCCCCGCGGTGCACGTGGAAGCCGGTGACCTGCTCGGCCACGGCTTCCGACACGACGTAACACGGCACGTCGCCTGCGGTGGCCAGCTCATCGGCCAGACCCGCAAGCCACCGCTCAGCCATCAGGAACGACCGGACGGGAAAACCGCCGGCCACCCCGCGCCGCACCACCTTCTCGCCCTCGGCGATGAAGAACCCGTTGTCAGCCTCGAGGTGACGGCGCAGCTGGACGTCCCGCAGCGACACGTAGTCCGCAAGCCGCGGATCCGCTGGGTCCTCGACCCAGGTCAGCACCGCCATCCGGACATGATCTCAGCAGGGCGACCGCGGTAGCCCGTGGGTGGAGACCAGATCGGGTCAGGCGACGACGGCGCCCAGCGCATGAGCCACGCCGACGACCTCCCCGATCACGACGATGGCGGGCGGTCGCAGCTCCTGGGCGATGAGGTCCGGCGCCACCGAGCCCAGCGTCGAGAACAGGACCCGCTGTGACCTCAGCGAGCCGTCCTGGATCACGGCAGCCGGTGTTTCCTTGGACCGACCGGCCGCTACGAGCGCGGCCGTGATCATCGGCAGGTTGTCGACAGCCATCAGGAGCACCAACGTCCCCCGCAGCCGCCCCAGCGCGTCCCAGTCCACGAGGGAGCTCTCGTGCCCAGGCGGTACATGTCCCGAGACGACCGTGAACTCGTGGGCTACGCCGCGGTGCGTCACCGGGATACCGCACAGGGCAGGTACTGACGTGGCACTGGTGATACCCGGGATCACCCGGAACTCGACCCCCTTCTCGGCGCAGGCCTGTGCTTCCTCGAAGCCGCGTCCGAACACGAACGGGTCTCCACCCTTGAAGCGCACGACGCTCCGGCCGGCCAGGGCGTGCTCGACCATCAGCTCGTTGATCACCTGCTGGGACGTAGACCGCCCGCGGGGCAGCTTGGCGGCATCGATGAGCTGGACGTGAGGCGCCAGCTCCGCCAACAGCTCGCGGGGCGCCAGCCGGTCGGCGATGACGACATCGGCCTCCTGCAAGGCCCGTCGGCCGGCGACCGTGATCAGATCGGGGTCGCCAGGGCCACCACCCACCAACGTCACGCCGGGGCGGCGTGCTCGGTCCTTGGGGGCGACGATCTCGCCGCTGCGCAGCCGGTGCACGATCTCGTCGCGCACGGAGGCAGATCGTCGCGGGTCCCGACCACCGAGCACCGCCACCGTGAGCGGCCCATGCCGCCCCACCGCAGGCGTCCACGCAGTCGCCGCCGCTGCGTCGTCAGACCGCACGCAGAAGACGCGCCGCTCCTCCGCCTCCCGCGAGACAGCAGCGTTGACTGCAGGCTGGTCGGAGGCGCACACGACATACCACGCGCCCTCGAGGTCGCCGTCGACATACGGTCGCCTGTGCCAGCTGATCTCGCCGGCCCGTACATGTCCTTCGACGGCGGGTGTCGTCTCAGGGGAGATGACCTCGACGACGGCGCCTGCTGCGAGGAGGACGGGGATCCGTCGCTGGGCGACATGACCGCCGCCGATGACTACGACCTTGCGCCCCGACAGGCGCAGGCCCGCGGGATAGAGGTGGTGGTCGTCGGTGGGCATTGGCCCACGCTAGGACTCAGGTCCGGCTCGTCGGGAGGCGTCTCATCTGACGGATCGGTCAACGACCCGACGAGTTGCCTGATCTCGATGCCGCGTCAAGATGGAGACATGAGCCTTGACCGACCCATTGCCGAAGACCCCTACGCCAAGCTGCCGCCCGTCCCGGGCTTCACCGTCACGAGCACGGATGTCCGCGACGGCCAGCCGCTGTCCGACGACCAGGTGGCTGATCAGGGCAACACCTCCCCGCAGCTGTCCTGGAGCGGGTTTCCCGACGGAACCAAGAGCTTCGTCGTCACCTGCTTCGACCCCGACGCACCGACGCCCTCCGGTTTCTGGCATTGGCTGGTCGTCGACATCCCCGCCGAGGTCACCGAGCTTGCAACCGGCGCCGTGAGCGACGGTCTGCCCTCGAGGGCCTTCCACATCCGCAACGACGGCGGCGAGCACGGCTTCATGGGTGCGGCGCCGCCCGAGGGAGACCACGTGCACCGCTACTACTTCGTCGTGCACGCGGTGGGAGAGGACTCGCTGGGCATGGACAAGGACGCCTCCCCCGCCGTGGTGTCCTTCAACCTCGCGTTCAAGACGCTCGGTCGCGCCCAGATCGTGGGCACATACCAGCACTGACGCCGCAACGACTTGGCAGACTGGGTGCATGACCGCGTCGACGCAACCCCCGGACCCGGCCACGGACGTCCTCGGCGCGCCCTACACGCGCGAAACCCTCGTGCTGGGCGACGACGCCGAGGGACCGGTGGAGGCCACCTTGGTCCGACGCCGCAGCGACCGCCCGAAACGCCTCGGCGCGGTGCTGCACGTCCACGGGTTCTGCGACTACTTCTTTCAGACCGCGACGGCCGAGTTCTTCACGGCCGAGGGCTACGACTTCTACGCACTCGACCTGCGCAAGTACGGTCGCTCCCTGCGTCCGCACCAGACGCCCAACTTCTGCCTGGACCTCACGGAGTACTACCCCGAGCTCGACGAGTCCCTGCGGCTGATCAGCGACCGGGACGGCCACGGGCGAGTGATCATCAGCGGGCACTCGACCGGCGGCCTCATCACCTCGCTGTGGGCTGCCGACCGTCTCGCTCAAGGGCGGCGGGTGGCAGCTGCCATGGTGCTGAACAGCCCGTGGCTCGACCTCCAGGGATCGTTCTTCCTCCGCACGGCCGGCACCGAGGCCATCAATCGGCTCGGACAGCGGCGGCCGTACGCAGTCGTCCCCCGCAATGTCAGCGGGGTGTACGTCGAGACGATGCACCGGAGCCTGCGGGGAGAGTGGGACTTCGACCTGGCGTGGAAACCCAAGGAGTCGTTCCCGGTGCGCGCCGGCTGGCTCCGCGCGGTGCGGCTCGGGCATCGGCGTGTGCACCGTGGTATCGACGTCGGAGCACCTGTGCTCAGTCTGTGCTCGGCGGCCAGCATGGTGCCGCAGGCGTGGTCGGAGCAGGCCACCCGGTCCGACACGGTCCTCGACGTCAAGCAGATCGCCAAGTGGTCGCACCAGCTCGGGACGCAGGTGACGGTGATCCGGATCGAGGACGCCATGCACGACGTGCTCTGCTCCCGCAAGGACGTGCGCGACGCCGCGTTCGGCGAGATCAAGCAGTGGCTCGGCTACGTGCTCGACTGACGCGGCACGCGCCGAGTCCGCGAGGTCGTCGCCGACTCAGTCGAAGAAGACGAGCTTGACGATCGCGACCACCCCGACGATCGCGACGAAGCCCCGGAACACGACCGGCGGCAGCCGCCGCCCCACCGTCGCGCCTATCTGTCCGCCGATGACCGACCCGGCCGCGATGATGCCCGCGGCCTTCCACGAGACCTGCGAGATCGTGATGAACACGAGGGCGGCGACCCCGTTGACGAGCATCGCGAGGATGTTCTTGGCGGCATTGATGCGCTGCAGGGACTCCGCCAGGCCAAGACCCAGGATGGCAATGAGCAGCACGCCCTGAGCCGCCCCGAAGTACCCACCGTAGATGCCGGCGGCATACACGAGGACCAGCACGACCGACGAGCCGTGGGGTGGAGCCTCGACCGGCGGCCGGACGTGGCGCGACACCCACGGCTGGGCGATCACCAGCACGCAGCCGAGGCCGATGAGAACGGGGACGATCGCATCGAACGCGGCGGCGGGGAGCTTGAGCAGCAGGAGCGCGCCGGTCAGACCGCCGAGCAGCGACGCGGCACCGAGCCGGATCAGTCGAGCCCGCTGACCGGCGAGCTCGCGTCGGTATCCGATCGCGCCGGACAGCGAGCCGGGCACCAGCCCCACGGTGTTCGACACGTTCGCGAGCACCGGCGGGTAGCCGATGGCCAGCAGGGTCGGGAACGTCACGAGCGTGCCCGACCCGACAATGGTGTTGATGCCTCCGGCGGCGATGCCGGCAGCGAACAGAGCCAGACCCTGGAGCAGCGTCACTGCCCCGGCGGGACTGCCGGCGGCTCGTCCTCGACTGCGGCAGACGAAGCCGGCTCGCGGGAGGACCGGACCGGGTTCGCGGCCTCCTCGGCGAGGGCGATCGCCTCGGCCACTTCCTCCTGGGCCGACGAGAGCGCCGAGTCGTCGCCGGCACCACGGTCGGCATCCACCTCGACCGGGTCGCCGTAGTCGACGCGTTGCCGTGGACCCTTGCTGTCCGTCGGGATGCCCTGGATCGAACCGATCGTGCTGCCCAGTCCTTCGAGGGCGCGACCGATCTCGCTCGGCACGATCCACACCTTGTTGGCGTCACCCTCGGCGATCTTCGGCAGCATCTGCAGGTACTGGTAGGCCAGCAGGGCCTGGTCGGGCGACCCGTCGTGGATCGACTGGAACACGGTGAGGATCGCCTGACCTTCACCTTGCGCACGCAGGATGCGCGACTGCCGATCACCTTGCGCCCGCAGGATCAGCGCTTCGCGGTCACCTTCGGCTGTCAGGATCGCGGACTGCTTCTGCCCTTCGGCAGTGAGGATCGCGGCCTGCCGCATGCCCTCGGCGGTGAGGATTGCAGCGCGCTTGTCGCGGTCCGCGCGCATCTGCTTCTCCATCGAGTCCTTGATGGACGGCGGCGGGTCGATGCCCTTGAGCTCGACCCGGTTGACGCGGATCCCCCATTTGCCCGTGGCCTCGTCAAGGACTCCGCGCAGGGCGTTGTTGATGTCGTCGCGGCTGGTCAGCGCCTGTTCGAGGTCCATGCCACCGGTGATGTTGCGCAGGGTGGTCATGGTCAGCTGCTCGATCGCCTGGATGTAGTTGGCGATCTCGTAGGTCGCAGCCACCGGGTTGGTCACCTGGAAGTAGATGACGGTGTCGATCGAGACCACGAGGTTGTCCTCGGTGATGACGGGCTGCGGCGGGAACGACACGACCTGCTCACGGAGGTCGATGAGGTAGCGCACCCGGTCGACGAAGGGCGTCACGATGTTGAGGCCGGCCGACAGGGTGGTCCGGTACTTGCCGAACCGCTCGACGATGCCGGCGCGCGCCTGCGGCACGATCCGCACCGTCTTGAACAGAACTCCGGCCGCCAGCACCAACACGATGCCAAGGACGATCAGCAGAACCATGGACCCGACCCCCTCTGGGACGCTCGACCAGGCGTCAAGACCTGGTGGGATGCCACCCTCTCACGATGTCACGACTGAGGAGCCATCCGGACTCCCCGACCGGGTGCTCCTGACGGGCGCTACTGGATGGGGTAGACGACTGCCGTGGCGCCGTCGATCTGCGCGACTCCGACCTTCTCCCCCGGCTCCACCACCACGGACTCGTCGAAAGTCCGGGCCGACCACACCTCACCACGCAGCTTCACCCGGCCGGCGTGCGCCGTCACCCGCTCGAGCACGAGGCCACTCCGCCCCACGAGAGCTTCAGGACCGTTCTGCAGGGTCGGACCTGCGTGCATCCGGCGGACGATGTTCGGACGTACGAAGCCCAGCAGCGCAACCGCCACCACGACCGCCCCGAGCACCTGGACGACGACGTTGAAACCGAGCCCCGCGATCAGGGCTGCAGCTGCCGCCCCGATCCCCATCATCAGCAGCGTGAGGTCGAGCGTCGCGAGCTCGGCCCCGGACAGCAGCAGCGCGGCGATCAGCCACGCCTCCCACTGGTGGTTGTCGAGCCAGTTCATGCACCGAGCCTACCGTTCAGCCCCAGCGGAGACCGGAATCGTCGTCGTTCATCTGCGGTGTGACCCGGTCTTCCGCCGCGCGCTGTAACGGCCGTCGGACCTGGTGAGCTCGAGCGCGAGTCCGAAGGTCTCGGTAAGGGCCTCTTCCGTCAGGGTCTCGGGGATCGGTCCGGCGGCCACGACCACACCCTCCTTCAGCAGGAGCACATGAGTGAATCCCGGCGGGATCTCCTCGACGTGGTGGCTGACGAGCACCGTCGCGGGCGAGCTCGGGTCGAGCGCCAGCACCGACAACGTGCTCACCAGATCCTCGCGGCCGCCGAGGTCGAGACCGGCAGCGGGTTCGTCGAGCAGCAACAGCTCCGGGTCGGTCATGAGTGCGCGAGCGATCTGCACGCGCTTGCGCTCCCCCTCGCTCAGCGTGCCGAACGTGCGGTCCTTCAGGTGGCTGACCCCGACCTCCTCGAGGAGCTCGGCTGCCCGCCGGTGGTCGAGGTCCTCGTAGGCCTCCCGCCACCGGCCCAAGACGGCGTACGACGCCGAGACGACGACGTCACCGACACGCTCGTCGCGTGGGATGCGTTCACCGAGCGCCGCGCTGGTCAGCCCGATGCGCGGACGAAGCTCGAACACGTCGACCGTGCCGATCACCTCGTCGAGGATGCCTACGACACCCTCGGTGGGGTACAGGTGGGTGCTGAGGACCTGCAGGAGCGTGGTCTTGCCGGCTCCGTTCGGACCGATGACGACCCACCGCTCGTCGGCCTCGACCCGCCATGTCACGTGGCTGAGGAGTCGATTGCTGCCACGGATGACCGACACGTCAGCCAGTTCGATGACCGCTGGCATCGCACTCCTTGTCTCGTGGCGGAACGGGTCTGTCTGCGGTGGTGCGGGTAGGTCTGGGATGGTCCAGAAGAGTCTGATCAACGGTCCCAACCTATTGCAAGGGCTTCCACACGGCGGCGGCAGCGCGTCGTGGCCGCGGTGCTCTCGTAGGCTTTGCCCGTGTTCGCCGTTCCTCATGCCGCCCGCACGGCGTGCTGGCTCAACGCCTGGATCACCGGTCGCGAGAGCGCCGACGCGGTGATCACGGGCATCCTCGGCGAGCAAGCGCACATGGAGTTCGTCGTGTTCGGACACGACGCGCCGGGTCTGTCTCCCGCGCTCCTGCTGGGGGAGCTGCGCCGGCACCATGTCCAACAGGTCACGGCGGCGCTGCCGAGCCCGGGTGACCCGCTCGGCCTGGGAGGCCCACCGCGTTTCAACGCCGACGCCCTCGATGTCGGTGAAGCTTTGGTGCTCTGGGGGGCCGAGGTCGGTCTCATCCCCCGTACCACGGGCCGCTCGACGCGCTGGGAAGCTGGAACGGCGACTCCGCCGAGGTTCCTGCCGGGGGTCGCCGATGCAGACAGGGCACTGCGCAGCGCGCTCACGCTTGCGGCCAACACCCTGGCCGAGCTCGACGTGGCTTCCTGGAACCCCGACGTGGCCGATGCGCTGATGAACCTGCGTCAGCCCGCTCGACTCGACGCCCCCATGAGCTTCCCGACCGGGGAGGCGGCGCGCACGGCCGTCAGCGGGCTGCGCAGCGAGCACATCGTCGAGCTGGCGCTTGCCGACGGTGACGGCGGCGCTGTGTCCACGTGGGAGGCCGAACGTCGCCGCGATGCGCTGCTCCCGCTGCAGCGGGCGTCTCGCGCCGCGATCGTGGCGGCCTGCTCGTCGCTCGACGGCAAGTAGGGTGATCGCGCCATGAGCGAGACGTCCGAACCTGCGGGAACGATCCTCATCACCCTGCTGGGCCACGATCGGCCCGGAGTCACCGCCGCGATGTTCGAGACCTTGTCCCAGTCGCGTGTCGAGGTGCTCGACATCGAGCAGATCGTGCTGCGCGGTCGGCTGATCCTCGGCATCCTGGTGACGGCGCCGCGCGATCTTCGTCGCCTGCGTCAGGCAGCCGAGGGGACCGCAGCAGACCTCGGGATGGAGATCGAGATCGTCAGCGGCGAGGGCGACAACACGCCACGCCGCGACGGTCGAGCGCATGTCACCCTGCTCGGGCGGCCGCTGCGACCCGGCACAGTTGCCGCGATCACGGGGCGGATCGCCGACACGGGCGCCAACATCGACCGGATCGTGCGGATGGCCCGCTACCCGGTGACGGCCATCGAGTTCAACGTCTCGGGCGCCGAGATCGGGCGATTGCGCGAAGTGCTGGCACGTGAGGCCGCGCGACAGAAGGTCGACGTCGCCGTCCAGAACGTCGGGCTCCTCCGGCACGGGCGACGGCTCGTCGTCATGGACGTCGACTCGACGCTCGTACAGGGTGAAGTGGTCGACATGCTGGCCAGTCGGGCCGGAGTGGCTGCCGACGTGCAGGCGATCACGGCGGCCGCGATGGCCGGCGACCTGGACTTCGAGTCGTCACTGCGACGACGCGTCAGCATGCTCAAAGGCCTCCCTGCCACGGTCATCGACGACGTGTACGACGAGATGGAGCTGGCCCCCGGCGCGCGCACCCTGGTCCGTACGTTGAAGCGACTGGGTTACCGCTTCGGCATCGTCAGCGGTGGGTTCACCCAGCTGATCGAGCGCATCGCGGCCGACCTCGACATCGACTATGCACGCGCCAACCGGCTCGAGATCGTCGACGGTCACCTGACTGGTGAGCTGCTGGGGCCAGTCATCGACCGGGCCGCCAAGGCGCAGGCGCTGCGCGACTTCGCCAAGGACTCCAAGGTCACCCTCGACCGGACGGTCGCGATCGGCGACGGCGCCAACGACCTCGACATGCTGGCTGCTGCCGGGCTCGGTATCGCGTTCAACGCCAAGCCGGTGGTCCGCCAGGCTGCGCACACCGCGGTCAACGTGCCGTACCTCGACGCGATTCTCTACCTCCTCGGAATCAGCCGCGAGGACATCGAGGCAGCCGATGCCGAGCACGGCATCACGACGCCACACCCCGAGGTGCCGTGAGCCGGTCGCGTGTGTGGAAGCGTCAGTCGCCCGGTGCGTACGACGCCAACAGCCGGGCGTGCCCCTCGTCGACGTCGACCCACGACTCGACGTCGAAACCGAACGCGCCGATCGCCGACGTGGGGAAACGCACCTCGGCGGCTCCGTCAGCCTGGATCAGGAACCCGAACTGTGCGATCGCCGGATTGTGGCCCACCACCATCGCCGAGGTCAGCTCGTCCGGTACGTGCGCGGTGACGATGTCGAGGATCTCGTAGCCGTCGGCGCCGTAGAGCTCGTCGATCAGCTCGACCCGCCGCACGCCCGCAACCGTCGCGACCAGCTCGGCGGTCTCTTCGGCCCGCGCCGCCGTCGAGGCCAGGATGACACCGGGCGCCAGCCCAGAGGCCGCCACCCAGGCCCCCGCGGCTGCTGCGTCGGCACGCCCACGCTCGGTGAGCCGGCGGACATGGTCCGTCTCGGCCGCCGGCTCGGTCTTGGAGTGGCGCATCACGAGCAAGTTCAGCGCGGCCGGGTCGCCTGCGCTACCTGAAGTTCCGGTCATGGCCCCATCCTGCCCCGGTCGCACCACAGGGGCACGTGAGCCTCCCCACGTGCGCCTCCGACACGTGGCGCGGTCACGAAGCCGTAGGGTGCTGCGCATGACTGACACGCCCGGAGCTTCCGGAGCTCTCTACGTGATCGGTGGCGCCGAGGACAAGCTCAAGCGGCGTACCGTGCTTCGTCATTTCGTGGCGGCCTGCGGTGGCAAGCAGGCCCGGATCGCCGTGATCCCGACCGCCTCTTCACTGGGTCCGGAGATCATCGAGGTCTACACCGCGCTCTTCGAGCGGCTCGGTGCAGCGTCGACGACGGGGGTCAGGCCCGAGTCGCGGGAGGACGCCAACGATGAGCGCTTCGTCAGCAGGCTCGATGATGTGACAGGCATCTTCATGACCGGTGGCAACCAGCTCAAGCTCTCCGCTGTCATCAACGGCACCGCCTTCGGCGACGCGATCCGCGAGGCGCATCGTCGCGGGGTGACGATCGGTGGTACGTCCGCGGGGGCCAGCGTGCAGTCGTCGCACATGGTGGCGTTCGGGGCGGGTGGGGCAACTCCGAAGCAGCGGATGACCCAGCTCGCCTCCGGACTCGGCCTGGTGCGCGACTGCGTCATCGACCAGCACTTCGCGCAGCGGAACCGGTACGGGCGCCTGCTGATGCTGATCGCGCAGTCCCCCGATCTGCTGGGCATCGGCGTCGACGAGGACACCGCAGCCATCATCACCGATCACGAGGTCGAGGTCATCGGCCGCGGCGCGGTGACGATCATCGACGGCCGCGAGGTCATCTCGAACGCGCATGCGGCCACCCGCACGCGACCATTGCTCGTGTCCGGAGCGCAGCTGCACGTCTTGCCGGCCGGCTCGAAGTTCGACCTGAAGAGCCGTGCACTGATCCCGACACCATGGAAACCCGATCCCGCCGAGGTCGAGGAGCTCGAAGTGGCCGCCGACGGCCTGCGCCGACTCGCCCGCGACATCGCTGCCGAAGGCGTCTCGCCCACGAACTTCCGACGTCGTCGTGCACGTTCGACGTCTGCTGACCGAGAGGACGGCTCCCCATGAGCGACACCGAGATGGAGGCCACGGGTACGCCCATCGACGCGGCCCTTCCTGAGGGTCCCAGGCCGGAGCTCGCCATCCTCGAGACCCGGGTCTACCGCGGCGCGAACATCTGGTCGTACGAGAAGGCGATCCACCTCGTCGTGGACCTCGGCGTCCTCGAGGACTGGCCGACCGACCGGGTCCCGGCGTTCACCGAGCGGCTGCTCAACCTGTTGCCCGGGCTGCACCGCCACTCGTGCTCCCGGGGTCGCAAGGGTGGTTTCGTCGAACGTCTGACCGAGGGCACCTGGTTGGGACATGTGGCCGAGCATGTCGCGCTCCAGCTCCAGCAGGAGGTCGGACACGACCTGCGCCGCGGCAAGACCCGCCAGGTGCCGGGAGAGCCGGGCCGCTACAACGTGATCTACGGGTACGTCGACGAGAACGTCGGCATCTCGGCCGGGCGGCTCGCCGTACGACTGATCAACCATCTCGTCGAGACCGAGCCGGGGTTCGACTTCGAGACCGAGCTCGAGAGCTTCATCGTGAGCGCCGAGCGCACCGCGTTCGGGCCGTCCACGCAGGCGATCATCGACGAAGCGGTGTCCCGTGACATCCCGTGGATCCGGCTCAACCAGCATTCGCTCGTCCAGCTCGGCCAGGGCGTTCATCAAAAGCGCATCCGCGCCACCATGACGTCGAACACGTCGGCGATCGCTGTCGACGTGGCCAGCGACAAGGATCTCACCGGTCGCCTGCTCAGTGCCGCCGGCTTGCCGGTCCCGCGGGCGGAGTCGGTCCGGACGGCCGATCAGGCCGTCGTCGTCGCCAACCGCATCGGCTATCCGGTCGTGTGCAAGCCGCTGGACGGCAACCATGGCCGGGGGGTGTGCCTCGACCTGCGGGACGAGGACGCGATCCGGGCGGCCTTCCCGATCGCTGAGGAGCAGTCCCGGCGGGGCTGGGTGATCGTCGAGACGTTCGTGACCGGCAAGGACTACCGCTGCCTGGTCATCGACGGCCGTATCGCCGCCATCGCCGAACGGGTACCGGCTCACGTCATCGGCGACGGCCTGCAGACGGTGGCCGAGCTGGTAGAGCAGACGAACGCCGACCCCCGTCGCGGCGTGGGCCACGAGAAGGTGCTGACGCGGATCAAGATGGACGACGCGGCGATCGCGCTCGTCAAGGAGCAGGGCTATGCGCTGAAGGACGTGCCGCCCGCCGGTGAAGTCGTCAAGCTGACGCTCACCGGGAACATGTCGACGGGGGGTATCTCGATCGACCGGACCTTCGAGGCACACCCTGAGAACGTCGAGATCGCCGAGGAGGCGGCCCGGGTGATCGGGCTGGACATCGCCGGCATCGACTTCATCTGCCCCGACATCACCGAGCCCGTGCGCGAGACCGGGGGTGCGATCTGTGAGGTGAACGCCGCGCCGGGCTTCCGGATGCACACCCACCCCACGATCGGAGACCCGCAGTTCATCTCGAAGTCCGTGGTCGACATGTTGTTCCCGCCGGGGGCGCCCAGCCGGATCCCGATCGTCGCCGTCACCGGGACGAACGGCAAGACGACGACGGCACGGATGATCGCGCACATCTTCAAGGGCATGGGCCGCAAGGTCGGTATGACGTCGACCGACGGCGTCGTGATCGATGAGCGGTTGGTCATCCGGGCCGACGCATCGGGCCCGAAGTCGGCCCGGATGGTCCTTCAGAACCCGCGGGTCGACTTCGCGGTGTTCGAGGTCGCTCGTGGCGGCATCCTGCGTGAGGGCCTCGGCTACGAGCGCAACGACGTCGCGGTGGTCCTCAACGTGCAGCCCGACCACCTCGGGCTGCGCGGCATCAACACGGTCGAGCAGCTCGCCGACGTCAAGGCTGTGCCGGTCGAGGCGGTTCCGCGCAGCGGCCACGGGGTACTCAACGCAGATGACCCGTTGGTGCGGGCGATGCGCCGCCGCTGCTCGGGTGAGATCGTCTGGTTCAGCATGCAGCCGCGGGGCAGCGAGGTCCGGGAGTTCATAGATACGCACTGTCGCCGTGGCGGCAAGGCCGTCGTACTCGAACAGAGCGACAAGGGCGACATGATCGTGGTCAGGCACGGGTCGCGCGAGATGCAGCTGGCCTGGACGCATCTGCTGCCGGCGACGTTCGCGGGCCGCGCGGTGATGAACGTGCAGAACTCGCTGGCGGCCGCGGCTGCAGCCTTCGCGGCGGGGGCACCCCTGCACGACATCCGGCAGGGCCTGCGAACGTTCTCCACGAGCTACTACCTGTCGCCGGGACGTCTCAACGAGATCGAGGTCGACGGCGTGAATGTCGTCATCGACTACTGCCACAACGCGCCGGGCATGCGCATGCTCGGGGACTTCGTCGACAAGGTGGGCGACGGACTCATGCAGGTCAGCGACCTGGCCAAGCCCTCGCGCATCGGTGTGATCGCCACCGCGGGCGACCGTCGGGACGAGGACATCCGGGAGCTCGGCCTGGTGGCAGCCGACCACTTCGACGTCATCGTCATACGCGAGGATGTCGCACTGCGCGGACGCAAGCGCGGTGAGACCTCGGAGCTGGTAGCAGAGGGAGTGCGCGAGCGGATGGCGGCTGGGGCGCGCTGCAAGCAGGTCGAGGTCGTGCTGGACGAGATCGACGCCACCCGCCACGCCATGGCCCGTGCCAACAAGGGCGACCTGGTCGTGCTGTGCGTCGACAAGCACTCGACCGTGCTGGCCGAGCTGGAGTCGTGGTCATCACGTGCTCATGCGGGCGCGCGGTCGACCGATGACGAGCTGATCGGCGACCCCGACCTCGTCAACCCCTCCGCAGCACCCGCATCGCCCACCCCGAATCCCCCACTCCCCTGACCACTCCCGCGCAGCCACTGCCCCAGCCACTGCCCCAGCCACTGCCCCAGCCAGTTACCCAGCCACTGCCCCAGCCAGTTACCCAGTGGCCGTAGCACGTTTGCCTAGTTCAGAAGCCAGGTGGCTTGTGAACTAGGCAAACGTGCCGCTCGGACTGGCAGCTTGCCTTGGGGAGTATGTCGGGAGCGTCAGCGGGGAGCGGCGGGCCCCGAAGCGGCAGGCCCCGGGTCGGCGGTCGCGAGGAGGACCTTGTCGCGGATGGCGGATGGCGTGTCCACGGTGGCTCCCCGTTCCGCCAGCCAGTCAGCGAGCTCGGCCCGGTCCTGGTGGCACATCACAGCGACCACGTCCCCCGGTTCGGCCCGCGACACCAGCGCTTCCAGCCCGGCGAGCTCTGAGTCGTATGCCGGTACGTCCTCGACGCCGACCACGGCGGCACCGGCCCGGTAGATCGAGGTCATCTCTTCCATGTCACGGCCCCGGAGATAGTCCGACTTGTGCACGATCACCACGACGTCCGCGTCCCTGGCACCGATCTCAGCCAGGCTGCGGACCAGGTCATCGGTGCGGTCACCGGCCGTCCCCAGTCCCAACAGGGTGCGACCACCGGGACGACGCAAGCCCTTCATCACCTCGATCAGGGCCGCGAGCCCGGCCTCGTTGTGCGCCAGGTCGACGATGACGGTGAACCCCTCGAGCGTGTAGATGTTCATCCGGCCGGGATTCAGGTCCGGCCCGGGTGCGAACGTCGTGAGGCCAGACACGACCGCCTCCCGCGGCAGTCCCGCACCGAGAGCCGCCGACGCCGCTGCGAGTGCGTTCTCGAGGTTGAAGTGGCTGAGGCCGGCCAAGGTCACGGGCACGTCCACCACCAGCGCGAGCGGGTCCGGGTCGCCGTCGGGCACCAACACACAGATCCAGCCGTCGATCACGGTCGTGGCGCGGCCGCCGGAGCTCAGCACCTCCCGCACACTCGGCGAGTCCGGATCCCGGCTGAACACCCAGGGTCGTGCGGTGATGGTCGCACGCATCGCGAGCACCCGCGGATCGTCCCCGTTCAGGACCGCCCAGCCGGTCGGCTTGGTGATGTGCGGCACCACTGCCTTGACCTCGGCCAGCTGGTCGACCGTGTCGATCCCGTGCAGGCCCAGGTGGTCGGCGCTGACGTTGGTCACGACCGACACGTCGTTGTGGCGGACCCCGATCCCGCGCAGCAAGATGCCGCCCCGAGCCGTCTCGGTCACCGCCAGCTGCACGCCGGGTTGACTGAGCACCCGCCCGGCCCCGCTCGGCCCTGAGTAGTCACCCGCCTCGACCAGCTCGCCGTCCGCGTAGATGCCGTCCGTCGACGACCACCCCACGTGCAGCCCCGCCAGCCGCCCGATGTGACCGATCATCCGGGCCGTGGTCGTCTTGCCGTTGGTCCCCGTCACCGCAATCACCGGGATCGCCGGCTTGATGGTGGTCGGACCGGGGCCTTGTTCGGTCCGACGTATGCCGTCCGCCACCTCACTGACGAGCCGGTCGATATCGGCCGAGGGCAAGCCGTCCAACACGGCGGCGACGGCCCTGCCGAGCGCCTCGGCGTGACCGCGGTGGCGCCAGGGGTAGGCGACCACAAGGCGGTGCACGTCACTGGTCGGGCGCACCCGCACAGCGAGCCGATGTGTCCCCACCTCGGCCGCGACCTGACGTACGAGCCGAGCCACCGCCCGAGCGGCGAAACGCTGCCGGAAGCCGGACCCGGGCGCGCCCGGGCGCACGCTCACGAGGCCGATGCGGCGGGCAAAGCGCAGGACCGTCTCGTCCGGTGCCTCCACCAACGACGTGAGGTCGAGCGTCAGCTTCACGGCCGCCCGCGGAAAATACAGGTTGGGCCCCTCGAGCATCCGCAGCTCGACCAGGGACGGCACGGCGTCAGCGGACTCGGGACGTCCGTCGTCGAGAGGGCTGGTCACGCGCACACCGCTATCCGGGTCGCCGGACCGGTCAGGCGCCCATCGCGTGGTAGCCGCCGTCGACGTGCACGATCTCACCGGTCGTCTTCGGCATGAAGTCGCTCAGCAACGCCACGATCGTGCGCGCCGTCGGCTCGAGGTCGTTCAGGTCCCAGCCGAGCGGCGCCCGCTTGACCCACTCCTCCTCGAACATCTCGAAGCCCGGGATCGCCTTGGCAGCCAACGTCTTCAGGGCCCCGGCCGACACCAGGTTGGACCGGATGCCCTTGGGGCCGAGATCCCGGGCCAGGTAGCGGTTGCACGACTCGAGCGCACCCTTGGCGAACCCCATCCAGTCATAGCCCGGCCACGCCACCGACGCGTCGAACGTGCAGCCGACGATGCTGCCCCCGGGCTGCATCAACGGGAGGCACGCGACCGCGAGCGACTGGTACGAGTACGCCGAGACGCGCACCGCCTGCGCGACGTCTTCCCATGGACCCTCCAGGAACTTGCCGCCGAGGATCGTCTGCGGGTTGCCATAAGCAATCGCATGCACCACACCGTCGAGACCGTCGACGTGCTGCCGGATCTCACCCTCGAGCCGAGCGAGGTGCTCGTCATCGCTCACGTCGAGCTCGATCACCGGCGGCGTCGTCGGAAGCCGACCGGCGATGCGTTTGGTGATCGAGAGGGCTCGGCCGAAGTTGGAGATCAGCACGGTCGCGCCCTGTTCCTGCGCGACCTTCGCGGTGGCGAAGCCGATCGATGAGTCGAGCGTGACACCGGCGACCAGGATTCGCTTGCCGTCCAGGATTCCCATGCGATGCAGCCTTTCTGTGGGGCGGGTATGAGCGTCGTCGGCGACGAGTGAGCGGGAAGGCGGCTGTCAGTGGCCCATTCCGAGGCCGCCGTCGACCGGGATCACCGCTCCGGTGATGTAGGCCGCCTCGTCGGACGCGATCCACCGAACCACACCGGCGATCTCTTCACTCGTGGTGAACCGGCCGAGCGGGATCGCCGCCTGGTACTGCGCCTTCTTGTCCGGCGGAAGCTCAGCCGTCATGTCGGTGTCGACGAAGCCCGGTGCGACGACGTTGGCAGTGATCGACCGGCTGCCGAGCTCGCGTGCGATGGACCTCGCCATCCCCACCAGGCCGGCCTTGCTGGCCGCGTAGTTGACCTGTCCCGCCGACCCCAAGAGACCCACCACCGACGAGATCAGCACGATCCGGCCCCGACGCAGCCTCAGCATGCCCTTCGCAGCCCGTTTCACCACCCGGAACGATCCAGTGAGGTTGGTCTGGATGACGGAATCCCAGTCGTCGTCGGACATCCGGAGGAGCAAGGTGTCACGGGTTATGCCGGCGTTGGCCACCAGCACCTCGACCGGGCCGTGTTCCTCCTCGATCGTCGCGAAGGCCGCCTCGACGTCATCGGAGTCGGTCACGTCGCAGCGCACGCCGAGAAAGCCCGCCGGAGGTTCGCCGGAGCGGTAAGTGACCGCGACCTTGTCGCCGGCGTCGACGAACGCCTGGGCGATCGCCCGTCCGATCCCACGGTTGCCTCCCGTCACGAGTACCGATCTGCTCACCGTGCTCCCTTCTCGAGGCTGCGTCGGGGCATGACGCTATCGCGTTCAACGGGCCGCAACGAAACCGCAGACTGCCGCCGGTGGTGGGAGCTGCGCCACCCCGGACGCACCGCGTGCTCCCCTGAGGTGGCTTACTCGTCATCCTCCAGGCGGAAGCCGAGCTTGAGGCCTACCTGGAAGTGCTCGACCTGGTCGTCGATCACCTGGCCGCGGACCTGCGTCACCTCGAACCAGTCGAGATGACGCAAGGTCCGGCTGGCC
>JANLYC010000120.1:0-6569 GCA_031365435.1 Nocardioidaceae bacterium | reverse complement strand
ACCGCGCCGTCGACGGAGTAGGTGATGTTCGCGACGCCGGACCCACCGGAGTCAGTCGCGGTGAGGGTGACCGTCACGGCCGAGGTGTTCCAGCCGGCACCGTTCGGAGTCGGTGTGGCAGAGGCGGTCGTGACCGGCTTGGTCTGGTCGGAGACGAACGTCTTGCGAGCGCTCTCAGGGCCGATCCAGTTCAGCCCTTTGCGAGCAATCACGCCGTAGTCGACGCTGCCGACCAGCGGGGAGTCGTCGGTGCACGTCGTGCTCGGGGCCGTAGCGGTGCAGACCAGGACAGCAGTGGCGCCGACGTGGCGGATGACCTGGTAGCCGTCCACCGAAGCGCCGTCCGGCATCGTGACCGCGCTCCAGGTCACCCGCACCGCGCCATTGTCGTAGGCCGCCGTCGGCGCCGGCGGCGCTGTCATGCTTGCCGCCGCCGCGGAACCGGTCCCGGTACCGCTGGACAACCAGGCGGCGAGCGCCGCCGCGGCGGCCAGGACGGGGATGACGCCCACGCCGATCAGGCCACCACGGACGAGACGGCGAGCGCCCCGGTGGCGAGCGGCAGAACACGCCGGATCGGCCGCCGCCACTGCCGGAGCAGTGGTGACGGCCGATCTCATGCGACGTGATCTCACGTGACGTGTTTCCTCATCCAGGAGCAGTGCTGGCGGTAAGCCCCGCTCAGTTGCTGCTGTCTGCCGTGGCGGTGAAGTTGACGGTGAAAGCGGCGCCCTGGCAGGCGTTGTCCGACGCGGCGGACAGCGAAACCGTGATGGGCAGCGCAGCCGAGTTGCCACCGGCGGCGACCACCGGCAGGGCGTTGATGACCGCGGCGCTCGGTGCGGTGGCGCTGGCGCCGCTGACGGCTACGGTGCAGCCCGCTGTCTCGTGCGCGCTGTCGGCCTTGACCGAGTTGACGCTGACCGTCATGAGCTTGACCGGGTAGGTGTTGCCATTGGTGACCGTCGGGTTGAGCACGACGCTCTTGGTGGGGTACAGCCCGGTGACGGCAGCGCCAGCGTTGACGGTGAGACCGGTAGCGGTGCCGGCTGTCGCGGTGTTCGTGTCGCCGGTCCCGGTGGAGGTCCACGCGGCGAAAGCCACACCGGCCCCGATGAGGCCGAGCACGACGACGGCGATGGCGGCTGAACGACGAGTGAACTTCTTCATGAGGGCCCGAGCCCCTTTCGTGATCGAAAGAGGACGGCCGGTTTCGCCACTAGCTCGATGCGGGCCTTTCAGGCGACCAACTTGGTCCGCATGTCATTGCTCCGTCCTGGAACTCTTCGAGCATGAGGGGTGGTTGGTACACGGTTCAACGATTCCGGACCCCTTCGGGCCCTTCGTCGAGCAAGCGTGACCAGCTGACGCTCCGTAATGGGCCGTGGGGTGACATCGGCATAGTCCGAACGGGTCAGGGCGACCTAGTCACGACGAACATGTGAGCAGGTCAAAAGTCCCGTCGACCTCGTTCACTCTTCATATGTCGGGCAACAAGGACAGTTCCGAGAATGACGCACTGTGACGAACGTCAGGCCTGGCGGCGTTGCCAGTCGATGGAAACCTCGATGCGGCCCTCGTCGAACAGGGAGCCGATCTCGTGCCGGGCGAGGGTTCGCTGGACGAGCTCGAGCAGCTCCTCGCCGGGCGCCACGTTGGCGCTGCTGGCATGCCAGACATTCAGCTCGAGCATCCCGTGCTCGACTGCGTGCCAGACATCGGGATGGGTGAAGTAGGCGATCCCTGCCGCCCGCTGACCCTCGGCGGCGGCCCGCCTGAGCGCCTCGTCGGCCGCCCAGTGGTCCTCGCAGGCCTCCAACACGATCAGCCCGGCCGAGCGCAGATCAGTGAAGGCGGCCTGCAAACGGTCGTATGCCGTGACCGACGGCCAGCTCGCTGCCGCCTCCGCACGGTCACGCTCGGCCTGCGCGACGTACTCGTCGACCAGCCGACTCGCCTCCGCGGGATCCTTGACCTCGTCGAGCACCGCATCAAGGAGGTCGGCGCGTACGTCAGCGGCGTCCTTGTAGCCGGACCAGACCTGTGCGCGCGCCAGCGTCTTGAGCTGCTCGAGCCGACCCGCCCGGTCGAGACTTCCGATCGCCATCGGCAGCGACTACCAGCCGCGTTCGGCGAGCCGGTGGGGCTGCGGGATGTCCTCGACGTTGATGCCGACCATCGCCTCCCCCAGCCCGCGGGAGACCTTGGCCACCACGTCCGGGTCATCGAAGAACGTGGTCGCCTTCACGACAGCGGCGGCCCGCTGGGCCGGGTTGCCGGACTTGAAGATCCCCGAGCCGACGAAGACACCCTCGGCGCCGAGCTGCATCATCATCGCGGCATCAGCCGGGGTAGCGATGCCGCCGGCGGTGAACAGGACGACCGGCAGCTTGCCCAGCGCAGCGACCTCCTTGACGAGGTCATAGGGCGCCTGCAGGTCCTTCGCGGCGACGAACAGCTCGTCCTCGCTGAGCGAGTGCAGCCGTCGCATCTCGGCGCGGATCGTCCGCATGTGCGTGACGGCGTTCGACACGTCGCCTGTTCCTGCTTCGCCCTTCGAGCGGATCATCGCGGCGCCCTCGGTGATCCGGCGCAGCGCCTCACCGAGGTTGGTGGCGCCGCACACGAACGGCACGGTGAACTGCCACTTGTCGATGTGGTTGGCGTAGTCGGCCGGGGTGAGCACTTCGGACTCGTCGATGTAGTCGACACCGAGACTCTGCAGGACCTGCGCCTCCGCGAAGTGACCGATCCTGGCCTTGGCCATCACCGGGATCGACACCGCACTGATGATGCTGTCGATCATGTCGGGGTCGCTCATGCGTGACACGCCCCCCTGGGCGCGGATGTCGGCCGGGACCCGCTCGAGCGCCATCACGGCGACGGCGCCGGCGTCCTCGGCGATCTTCGCCTGCTCGGCCGTCACGACGTCCATGATCACGCCGCCCTTGAGCATCTCGGCCATGCCGCGCTTCACCTTGCCGGTGCCGGTCTGGGGCGTCGGGGCGTCGGAGGTCGGGTTCTGCGATTCGCTGGTCACAATGCGCCTTACTGGAGAACTTCGGGAGTACGTCGAGTCTACGACCTGCACGTCAGGTGCGACAAAGGGTGTTGCCTCTCTCACGTCGACGCAGCCGGGGCCGGGACCACACGCCGGTGAGCCCTCACTCATCGATGTCCTGGGGCGGGGACGGTTCGTCATCGAACGCAATCATGTCGACGGTTGGGGCGTGGCCGGCCAGCCGGAACCAGCGGACGCGCCGCCTTCCCCGCAGCGCAAGCGTCGTGGCGACGAGGTCGTTGTGGATGCGCCGCGCCATGGTGACGCGCTCCGTCACCAGCTCGAGCTCAGACCAGACATCGTCGGGAGCCGGCTCGGACGCCCCGCGCTCGGCGGCAACGGCCCGTAGCACTGCGGACAGGTCCGACTCGCGCTGCCAGTGCTCGTCTGTGCGCTCGGCCGTCGGCCCGGACCCGGGCTCGGTCGTGGGCCCGGTGTCGAGAGGTCGGGTCGCTGCGTCTGCCAACAGCATCGCTGACGCGGGGTCGATGACGTCGCTTCCGGACAGCTCGAGGGCCAGCGCCCGTCGCCGCGCCAGTGCTGCGTCGAGGGCCGATCGTGCGCCCGCGACACGCAGATGCATCCGGTCGAGACGCCCGGCAGTCCAGCTCAGCCAACCGGCAACGACGACGGCGAGGACCAGGGCCACGACGCCGACCACGCTGATCATGTCCATGAGGTGCATCAGCCCATCAGCTTCATCACGTACGCGCAGGTCGTGACGCAGCTTGAACTGCTGTCTCATAGACGGCCACGACGGACGGGACGAGGAGGGACCAGTCATAGGCGCGAACGGCATCGGTCGCCCTGCGCTCCAGCAACGTCCGGGCCTCGTCGTCGGTGACCAGGTCGACAACGTGTCGCGCCAGGTCTGCGTTGTCGCCGGTGCGGAACAGCCGGCCGGTCTCGCCGTCCGCCAGCACGGCCCTGAACGCAGGGAGGTCGCTCGCCACGACCGCAGTTCCCGCGGCCATCGCTTCGACGAGCACGATCCCGAAGCTCTCACCGGAGAGCTGCGGAGCGACGTACACCGTGGCGGACCGGAGCAGCCGCCCGCGCTCGTCATCGCTCACCGTGCCGAGGTACTCCACAGCGGCGGTACGTACGGCTTCGCTCGGAGGGTCGCCACGTCCGGCGACGAGCAGCCGGGCAGTGGGCACCTGACTGCGGATGTCGGGCCAAGCTGCGAGCAGGACCTCGAGTCCCTTCCGCGGCTCATCGATCCGGCCGAGGAAAGCCACCGTCGGACCCGGCAGCTGCCAGCTCGGCTTCACCTCCGCGGACGCGAAGGCGTCGCAGAACAACCCGTTCGGGATGACCATCGGCTCGCCGCCCAGGTGCTGCACCAGAGTGTCCCTGGCCGGCTCAGAGACCGCGATGCGCGCCGTCACCTTTTCGAGTGCCGGCCGCACGAGTGCGGAGAGCGACGTCATCGCGCGCGACCGCACGTTGGCGGTATGGAACGTCGCCACGACAGGACCTTCACTGGCCCAGAGCGCGAGCAACGACACACTCGGCGCCAGCGGTTCGTGCACGTGCAGCACCTCGAAGCGTCCCTCGCGCAGCCACCGGCTCGTACGGGCGGAGATGCGAGGGCCGAACGCCAGGCGGGCGATCGATCCGTTGTACGGAACGGGGACGGCCTTGCCGACGAGGGTGATGTACGGAGGAAGTCCCCAGGTCTTCTCCCCCGGTGCCAGCACACGCACGTCATGGCCGCGCGCATGTAGCGCCGCCGCAAGGTCGCGTACGTGGTTCTGGACGCCGCCAGGGACGTCGAAGGAGTAAGGGCAGACGAGACCGACCTTCATGGACGCGCCTCGCGCGCTCCCGACCCGTCGGAGTGGCTGCTCGGGATCCGGTCCGGGTCGAGATCCGCCACGAAGACGCGCTGCAGCATGTGCCAGTCCTCCGGCGTACGCCGGATGCCGGTCGAGAACGCGTCAGCGATGGTCTGGGTCATCGCCTGGACGCCGCCCGCGCCGCGCACCACGGGCACCGCGTCGCTGAAGTCGATGCGCAGCAGCGGGCCGGCGAAGGACAGCGTGGCTGCCACCAGGGGTGCCCCGGTCATCCGGGCGAGCACGGCTGGTCCTCCCGGCAGTCGGGCCGCCTCGCCGAGCAGGTCCACCTCGACCCCGGACCCGGTCAGGTCGCGGTCCGCCAGCAGACAGACGAGCCGGCCGCGCTGCAGCGCCTCTCGCAAGGCCTGCAGCGGGTGTACCGGACCCGTGAGCGCCACTACCTCCATGCCGAGGTGCTCGCGGTAACCCACGAACCTGTCGTAGAGCGACTCCGGTCGCAACCGTTCGGCGACCGTCGTCACGGGCATGCCGGTCAGGCACGCCCAGGCTCCGGCCAGGTCCCAGTTCGCCATGTGCGGGAGGGCCACGATCGCGCCACCGCCGTGTGCGAAGCCATCGCGCAGCTGGGGCTCGTTCGTCGTGACGACCGTGTCGATGACGCGCCGCTCGCTCCAGGCCGGCAGACGGAACGCCTCGTGCCAGTAACGGAAGTACGACCTCATCGCGCGATGGGTGAGAGCCTGCCGCTCGGCCTCTGTCAGGCCACGCGTGGCGCGCTCCAGGTTGTGCTCGAGCGTGCGCACGCCGGTGCCCCGTCGGCTCACGACGGCATCGGCCGCCGCGTCGAGGAGCCGCCTCGTCACCGGCTCCGGAAGATGCCCGGTGAGCGTCCACCCGAGCCCGAAGGCATGGTCGACCAGGTGGTCCCGCAGGGCTCGTGGTGCAGGGAACGCCACGCCGTCATACCCCTGTCAGGACGCGACGCCCGGGTCTGCGAACGCCTGACGCCGCACGGTCAACATCCGCTGGAACACGGTGATGGTGCTGGCCACGGCCAGCACCCAGAGCACCAGCGTCAGGAGAAACGGTACGTCGATCATGTCGGACAGCCCGGCCATGAAGAGCACAGCCACGAGACGGTCGGACCGTTCGGCGATGCCACCCTTGGCCTGCATGCCCAGACTCTCGGCCTTGGCCCGTGCGTAGGACGTCACCGATCCCGCGACGAGACACCACAGGGCGACATACGCCAGCAGGTGGTCGTCGCCGCCCTGGAACAGCCAGATCGCCAGGCCGCCGAAGATCGCGGCATCACCGATCCGGTCCAACGTGGAGTCGAGGAAAGCGCCCCACCTGGACGACGTCCCCAGCAGGCGCGCCATGGAACCGTCGACGAGGTCGGAGAACACGAACAAGCCGATGACGATGACCCCGACAAGCAGATGCCCCCGCGGGAAGAACACCAACGCGCCGGTCACGACGCCGAGAGTGCCGACGACAGTGACGGCGTCCGGTGACACCCCGAGCTTGATCAGACCGCGCGCCACGGGACCGAAGACCTGCTGCCAGAACTGGCGGAAGCGCTCGAGCATACGGAGGTGGAGCCTTTCCGGTGGGACGCTGACGGCAGCGGTCAGTTCGAGCCCCGATCGTACCGGGGGCGGTCGTGCACCGAGCCGGGTCCCGCCCTGTCCAGGTGAGGT
>JANLYC010000045.1:0-3826 GCA_031365435.1 Nocardioidaceae bacterium | reverse complement strand
CGACAACTGTAGGGTCCCCGCGGACAACCAGCTCGGCGAGCGCGGCAAGGGCATCCACCAGTTCCTCGCCACGCTGGACGACGGTCGCGTCGCGATCGCCGCGTTGGCGGTCGGCTGCAGCCAGGCCTGTCTCGACATGTCGGTGCAGTACGCCGGTGAGCGCACCACGTTCGAGGTGCCGATCGGACGCAAGCAGGGGGTCGCCTTCCAGATTGCCGACGTCAAGGTGATGGCTGAAGCGGCCCGGGCCCTCACCTACAGGGCAGCAGCGCTCAAGGACGCGGGTCGGCCGCGTCAGGAGTTCAAGGAGGCGGCGGCGATCGCGAAGCTGTACTCCACGGAGGCAGCCGTCACCGCCACCCGCATCGCTACCCAGGTGTTCGGCGGCTACGGCTTCATGGAGGAGTACCCCGTCGCCCGCTTCTACCGCGACGCCAAGGTGCTCGAGATCGGTGAAGGCACCTCAGAGGTGCAGCGGATGCTCATCGCCCGCGGCCTCGGCCTCCCCGTCGAATAACCGAGTTGTCAGAAGTTGGGGCGGCTATACCCGCCCCTCCTGCTGACAACTCGGCCAGAGGGAGGTCCACTCGACGTCCAGGCCGCGCAGCATCGTGCGAAGCAGCGGGAGCGAGATCCCCACGACGTTGTGTGGATCGCCGTCGATCTTCGTGACGAAGGCGCCGCCGAGACCGTCGATCGTGAACGCACCGGCGACCTGCAGCGGTTCACCCGTCGCGACATAGGCGTCGATCTCCTCGTCGCTCAGGTCCGCAAAGGTGACGCGTGTCGTGGCACGGGCCGCGTCGTGACGCCCGCTCCGGGTGTCGATCACGCAGTGTCCGGTGACCAGCAGGCCAGAGCGGCCGCGCATCGACCGCCACCGCCGCTTCGCCTCGGCGACGTCCTCCGGCTTGCCCAGCGCCGCACCGTCGAGATCGAGGACGGAGTCGCAGCCGACGACGACGGCCCCCTCGGCGATGGACAGCCGGGCAACCGCCTCGGCCTTGGCCGTCGCGAGCAGTTGTGCGAGCGCCGCAGGGGTCTTCGCGGTGTACGCCGACTCGTCGACGTCAGACACGACGACCTCCGGGCAGATGCCGGCCGCCCGCAGCGTCGCCCGTCGAGCGGGAGACGCGGACGCCAGCACCAGGCGAACCGAAGCCGTGCTCATGTCGACAACCACCGGATCAACCTAACCGGCCGCAGGACCAGTCCGGCCGCGGGGCGCCGGGTGAGGGGGGCTCAGGGTGCCTTGGGCCCTTGATCGTCGCCGCCCTCGTCCTCGGGTCCGAAGCGAGCGCCGGTCACGGGGTCGACAGCCGACTGGCCGGGCGGGAGGTTCGAAAGGTCGGGTGCGATGACGGTGGCCATGTCGCCGGAGTCCGGCAGCCTGAGCGTGGGCCCCTCGACTCCGGCCGCCACCAGCACGAGCTCGCTCGAGTCGCGCTTCGGCAGGGTGGTGCCGGCGAAGTACTCCGGGCGCACGAGCTGGTAGCCGACCATGAGCAAAACGCCCAGCAGCAGAGAACCGACGCCGAGCAGGAAGACGCCGCCGATTCCGGCGACGCTGGTGTAGCCGTAGCTGGGGTCGGCGTAGGTCTTGCAGGACCACAGGAACGCTCCGAGCAGGAGCAGCCCACCGGCCAGCGGGATCATGCCCTGCATGACGATGTCGCGCGGTCGCCGCCACATCGTCTTGCGGTAGAACCACGCGCAGGCGAAACCCGTGAGGCCGTAGTAGAAGGCGATCATCAGGCCCACCGCCGCGATGGTGTCCGCGAGGATGTTGTTGCTCGTCAGGGTGAGTCCCACGTAGAAGACCGTCGAGACGATGCCCATCCAGACGGTGGACTCCGTCGGCGTCAGGTACTTCGGGTGGATGCGCGCGAACCGGTCGGGGATCGCCTTGAAGACCGCCATGGACAGGGTGGTCCGTGCCGTCGGCAGGATCGTGGTCTGGGTCGAGGCCGACGCCGAGGTCAGGACACTGATCGTCAGCAGGAAGACCATGATGTGCCCGATGACGCTGCTGCCGAAGACCTCTTGCCCCATGGCGGCGAACACGTCATCGGCGTTGTTCGCGTTCCCGAGGCCGATGCCCGTGTCCCCGACACCGGCGAAGGCGATCGTCGCGACGGACACGATCGCGTATGTCAGGAGTAGCAGCACCGTCGAGATGACGGCTGCACGTCCCGGCGTCGTGGCCGGATCAGCGGTCTCCTCGTTGGTGGCCACCGCTGTGTCCCAGCCCCAGTAGATGAACACCGCGATGAGCGTTGCGGTGACGATCGACGTGCCCGAGAGCCCCGCGGGCGACAACCAGGACAGGCTGGGGGTGAGGTGGTTGGCCGGGGCGCCGCCGGCATACACCCGGAACAGCGCGAAGATCGCGAACACCATCAACGTCAGCACTTCGATCCCGAGCAGGACGTACTGCATACGCGCAGACACTTCGATGCCGCGGTAGCAGATATAGGTCATGACGGCGATCCAGACGATCCCGGCGACGGTGCTCCAGAACGTGCTCGCGGCGAGACTGTCAGCCCCGACGAGGCTATAGGAGTAGGACCCGGCGATCTGGGAGAGGTTGGCCATCACGATCACGTCCGCGATGACGATGCCCCAGCCGCCCATCCAGCCGACCCGCGTCCCGAATGCGCGAGCGGCCCAGGTGAAGGTCGTCCCACAGTCGGGTTCGGCCCTGTTGAGCTCGGCGTACGCGACTGCGATGAAGTACATCGGGACGAAGGCCACGACCATGATGAGTGGCGCCTTGACACCGACGATGCCGTCGCCGTTCTGGGTGATGACCACGTAACCGAGGCTGGCGGCGAGGCTGTAGGCCGGGGCCGTCGATGCGATGCCGACGACGATGCTGCCCATGAGCCCGAGGGCGCCCGCCTTGAGGCCTTTGCCCTCGGGCGCGGTGCTTGATCCCTCGTCGGCGGTGTCGTGGATGGCCATGCAGCAACTCCTTGTCGAACCTCGCACATCAAGAGTAGGCAACTCCGACCTGCGGTTCTTGTTGAATCAGCGAGGGAGTCCGGCTGCTCGCCATCCGCTCGGACCAGGGTGGTGCGGCGCACGCACTCCGCGGCTGCGGTCGGTCCAGCCGGACCGGCGAACGGCGTTGGAGTCCGACGTGGTCGCGGAGACCTGATGCGCCGCCAGGACCATGACCAGCGCGGCCAGCTCCTCATCGGTCGGGCTACCTCGTTCGACCCGCAGCAGCACGGGCTGGTCTGATGGGTCTTGGTCGGGCATGCCGCGATCGTAGCGACAAGAGGCCGAGCGACGGCAGCGAGACTGAGGCAAGGATCCGAGGAGGTGCCACGCGTGACCGGACCGGACGGCGCCGTAGGCCCGGCGGACGAACCGCCTCCTGAGAGATCGTTCATGGTCTGGCTGGTCCTGGCCGGCGCACTGTCCTGCTTCCCGCTGGCGATGATCGTCTACGGCGTGGCGACCGACTCAGCGCGTTGGCCGCTTGCAGCGGGCCCGGCGGCGATCTTCTTCGGGGCCGGGTTGCGGGTGTCGTGGCTGCGGGCGCAGACCTTCGTCGACCTGTTCGACGGATCGGACGAGTCGGTCGCCAGGCACGACGCCGCGCGCGCCATCGGCTGGACTCTGGTGTCCCTGGCGGGAGTCGCCGGGGCGATCCTCACACTGCGGGTGCGGGGCGGCTGACCGCCCGTCTCAGAGCGGGATGTTGCCGTGCTTCTTGGGTGGCAGCGTCTCCCGCTTGTTGCGAAGCAGGCGCAGGGACCGGACGATCTCCGACCGCGTCTCGTGTGGGGCGATCACGGCATCGATGTAGCCTCGTTCG
>JANLYC010000147.1:0-5185 GCA_031365435.1 Nocardioidaceae bacterium | reverse complement strand
GCCGAGCCATGATGATGTGGTGACCTCGCGGACGACGCTGAAGTTCCGGGCCCGCAGGGTCATCATGCCGAGAGGATCACCGGTCCTGGCGAGGACTCCGAGCCCGAGCTGCCAATCGTCGACCGCCCACTCGGCCAGCCGACCCCAATGCCACCGAAGAACGACGTGCGCGGTCTCTTCGGTAGAGCCGTCTGTCCACGGGGTCAGGAACGGCCGCTCCGACGGCTGGTGGATGCCGCGCCCCGCAATGCTGGCGAGGTCAGCGATGTCAGCCTCGTCAGGAAGTCGAAGCTGCAGACGTGGTGTGGTGATACGCAGCTGATAGATCGGCCAGAGGTCGCGGAGCATGCACGGATTGTGCAGTACCACCTGCGCGACCACCAAAGCAGTTATCGAGCGAACGGCGTGCCAGGCCGTCCCTCCGCCAGTTGCACCCGCCATCACCCGCCATTGACATGCCCCGTCCGACGACGTGGGATGGACCAACCGGGTGCAATCCTGGGGACACGACCAGCGAGACCGAGGAGATACCGTGGCGGTATTCCCAGCAGCATTGGTGCTCCACGTGTCGGATGCCGGTCGGGCTGCGCAGTTCTGGACTCAGGCGCTCGGCTATGAACGTCAGCAGGGGGCGCCGGACTTCCTCGTCCCACCCAGCGGCGAGGGGCTTCGCCTTCATCTCGACGAAGCGGATCGGACCCATCTCGACCTCTGGGCCGACCGGGACAGCCCCGGCTGGGAGGCGGAGGTGGAACGCCTGGTCGCCCTGGGCGCGACGCGGGTGCCGTGGGTGTATCCCGAGGACGCTGACTTCGTCGTCCTGTCCGACCCGGAGGGCAACCTGTTCTGCGTCATCGGATGAGCTGCCCGCGTGCTCGCGCCGTCAGTGGGCGAGCTCCTTCAGAAGCGAACGCGCGATGACCATCCGCTGGATCTGGTTGGTGCCCTCGAAGATCTGCGTCACCTTCGCCTCGCGCATGAAGCGTTCGGCCGGGAAGTCACGCGTGTAGCCGTAGCCGCCCAGACCTGGACGGCGTCCGTCGTGACCTTCATCGCGGCATCGGTAGCGACGAGCTTGGCGATCGAGGCCTGCCGGCTGAACGGACGGCCCGCGTCACGGAGCCGGGCGGCGAGCAGGTAGGTCGCCCGGGCCGACTCCACGGCCGCCGCCATGTCGGCGAGCAGGAACTGCAGGCCCTGGAACTCTGCAATCGCCCTTCCGAACTGCTGACGCTCCGCGGCATACGACACTGCGAGCTCGAGCGCGGCCTGCCCCAGCCCGGTCGCACACGCCGCGATGCCGAGCCGCCCCGAGTCGAGGGCCGACAACGCGATCGCCATGCCTTGACCCTCCTCACCGATGAGCAGATCAGCGGGCAGCCGGGCATCGTCGAAGATGAGCGCGCTCGTGGTCGACGCGTTCATGCCCATCTTCTTCTCCGGTGCCCCGAAGGACAGTCCCGGGGTCTGAGCGGGAACGTGGAACGCCGACAGCCCCGCCTTGCGGTCAGCGGACGTGCGGGCGAACAGCAGGAAGAAGTCCGCGTGCGGCCCGTGGCTGATCCAGGCCTTGGTGCCGTTGAGCAGGTAGTGGTCGCCTTCGAGCACCGCCTTGGTGGTGATCGACGAGACATCCGAGCCGGCCTGCGGCTCCGACAGCGCGTACGCACCCAGCAAGTCACCGCCGAGCATCTCGGGGAGCCATCTCGTCCGCTGTTCGTCCGACCCGAAGCGGGCCAGCGCCGACGACGCGAGCGTGTGCACCGACACGTCGACAGCGACGCTCATCCACGCCGTGGCGATCTCCTCGAGCACCTGCAGGTAGACCTCGTACGGCTGACCGCCGCCACCGTCGACCTCGTCGAAGGGCAGCGACATGAGCCCGGTCTTGCCGAGCAGGTGGAAGATATCCCGTGGGAACGCAGCGTCGGCCTCCGCCGCAGCAGCGCGCGGCGCCAGCTGCTCCGTCGCGATGTCGCGGACCAGAGCAAGCAGGTCATGGGCTTCGTCGGTGGGAAGGAGGCGTTCGACGGGCATGTGGTGGGTGAGCTCTCGTGTGAGGACAGGACCGCGTTCAGCCTATCTGCGACGCTCGGAGCCCAGCGACGAGGATGGCTGGCTCAAGGAGCCGCAACTCACGGTTCAACGAAGGCGGCGGAGGCGGTCGATCTCGTACAAGGCGATGCTGGCGGCGACTCCGGCGTTCAACGACTCGGTCGTCGCGGCAGTCGGGATCCGTACGAGGACGTCGCAAGTCTCGCGCACGAGGCGAGACATGCCCTTACCTTCGCTCCCGACGACCAGCACCATCGGCTCGGTGGCGATCGCGAGGTCGGCGATGTCGACGTCTCCGGCCGCGTCGAGCCCGGCCACCATCAGGCCGGCCTGCTGGTAGTCCTTCAGCTGGCGCGTCAGGTTGGTGGCTCTGGCAACGGGCACCCGGGCCGCTGCACCCGCGGCCGTCTTCCAGGCGCTGGCCGTCATCCCGGCTGCGCGGCGCTCAGGGATCACCACCCCGTGGACACCGAACGCGCCGGCCGACCGCACGACCGCCCCGAGGTTGCGTGGGTCGGTCACCGAGTCGAGGGCCACCACGAGCGGCACCTCGGCGGCGTCCCGCGCCAGGTCGAGCAGGTCGCCAGGCTCGGTGTACTCGTACGCCGGCACCTTCAGCGCAAGCCCCTGGTGGACTGCCCGGTCGGTCATCCGGTCGAGCTCGTGCTTGGTCACCTCGAGCACCGAGATTCGTTGCTCGGCGGCCAGGCGGAACGCCTCGCGCAGGCGATCGTCCCGGTCGGCACTGTCGGCGACATACATGGTGACCACCGGGACCTTGGCCTGGAGGGCCTCGACCACGGAGTTGCGTCCGGCCACCCACTCCGCGACCGACGTCTTGCGACCTCCAGCCGATCGCCCACCCGAAGACCTTGTCCCCGGCGAGCCCGACTTGTCGGCGTCCGCCGGGGTGCGGTTCGCCTTGTGCTTCTCGCGGTCAGCAGCCTTCGGCGTCGGACCCCTGCCCTTCAGAGCCTTGCGGCGGCGCCCGCCCGAACCCGCAGTCGGGTTCCCGCCCTGGCGCTTGCGCACCGCTCCGGTTCGTTTGCTGTTGCCTGGCATCAGGAGGTCACCGTCCATCGCGGGCCTTGCGGGGTGTCCTCGACCTCGACACCCGCCGCTCGTAGCTGGTCGCGGATCGCGTCTGCGGCCGCGAAGTCCTTGCGTGCACGAGCCTCGGTCCGTTGGTCGAGCAGGGCCCGGACCAGCGCATCGACGACCTCATGGGAGATGCCTCCGCCAGGCTGTGTCTGCCAGCTGGCGCCCAACGGGTCCAGGCCGAGGATCGCGAGCATGGCCCGCACGGACGCGAGATTGCTCTGCAGCGCCGCGCTGGCTCCGTCGGCAAGCAGCCGGTTGCCCTCCCGAACCGCCCCGTGCACAACCGCCAGCGCGGCCGGGGTCGCCAGGTCATCGTCCATCGCCGCCGCGAACTCTGCCGGCACCACGCCGCCCGCTGGATCGACGCCTCCCGTGAGCTCGGTCGCCCTTGTGACGTAACCCTCGACGCGCTGCAAGGCGGTCGCGGACTCGGTCAGCGACTCCTCGGTGAACTCGATGATCGAACGGTAGTGCGGCGCCAGCAGGTAGTAGCGCAGCTCGATCGGCCGGACTCGCTTGACGACCTCGCTGACGAGCAACGAGTTGCCGACCGACTTGCTCATCTTCTCGCCTGCGAGGTTGACCATCGCGTTGTGCATCCAGGTCCGGGCGAACGACCGCCCGGCGGCGCGGGACTGGGCCAGCTCGTTCTCGTGATGCGGGAAGCGAAGGTCGAGCCCACCACCGTGGATGTCGAACGCGTCTCCGAGGTACTTCCCCGCCATGGCCGAACACTCCAGGTGCCAGCCGGGACGCCCGAGACCCCACGGCGCCGGCCAGGCAGCGGTCTCCGGCTCCTCGTCCTTCTTGAAACCCTTCCACAGCGCAAAGTCGCGAGGGTCGCGTTTGCCCCGCGGATCGGCGTCGGCCGCCGGCTCCATGTCCTCCACCCGCTGGTTGGACAGCTCGCCGTACGACGGCCAGGAGCGCACGTCGAAGTAGACGTCCCCCGAGTCGTCGGCCGCGGCATACGCGTGGCCGGTGGTGATCAGCTGACCGATGAGCTCGAGCATCTCGGGAATGTGCCCGGTGGCACGCGGCTCGTACGTCGGCGGCAGGCAGCCCAGCACCTCGTACGCCTGGTGCAGTGCACGCTCGTTGGCGTAGGCGATCGACCACCAAGGGCGGCCTTCCTCGGTCTCCTTGGCCAGAACCTTGTCGTCGATGTCGGTGATGTTGGCGACCAGCGTGACGTCGTACCCGCGGTGCTCGAACCAGCGCCGGAGCACGTCGAACGTGACCTCTTTGCGGATGTGGCCGATGTGCGGCGGTCCCTGCACGGTCAGTCCACAGTGGTAGATCCCGACCTTGCCCGCTTCGAGCGGGACGAAGTCGCGCACCTCACGGGTGGCTGTGTCGTACAGGCGGAGCGTCACGCGAGCAAGGGTATCGACCAGGCTGCGGCAACGACGAATCCCCGAGATCCCCCGATCAGCCCCTTACCCTGGGGCGATGCGTACCCGCGGTCTCGTTCTCGCCGTCCTCGTCGCCCTCGGTACATCCACCGCGCAGACTGGTCCGGGCCACTCCACGCGTCTGGTCGCCACGGCTGGGCAAGAGCAGGCCGGGACGGGCGGTCGGGCTCTCGCGCCTTCGCTTCGCTCTTTGACGGCGCTTCGAGTCCTCGCCCGCCCGACCCGACCCGCCGGAGTTCCCCAACGCCCGGCAGGGCCGGCAGCCAAGCTGATCGACCTGACGCGTTGGCGGGGCGCCGGGTTGCGGAAGGGATCGTTCTCGCACACGAGGCGAAGTCAGGGCGGCGTAGTGATCGGGGCGCACCCGACGCGGGTCGGCTACCGAGACCCGTACGGTCATGCCGGGCATCGCGCTTTCGACCGGGGGCGCTGGACGAGCCCGTGGGTCAGACCAGGATTCGGGTTCGTCCAGCTGATCGCGTCGTACAACGCGTCCACGCCGGTCGGCACGTTCATCGAGGTGTCGGTGCGCGCCCAGAACACGTCCGGTCGACGCGGTTCGTGGGACTCACTGGGCCGCTGGGCCAGTCACGATCGTGGTTTCCACCGGATGT
>JANLYC010000004.1:0-7383 GCA_031365435.1 Nocardioidaceae bacterium | reverse complement strand
GGTTTCGGCGACACCAGCTCCACTTCTTGTCCGCCTGTGGACGACGGCCCCGCGCCGAGGTTCATCCGGGGCAAGGTTTGCCCATGGGCACTTCATGGCAGCGGCTTCCGGCCGGCCCGTTCACCACCGCGATGGCGGCTGAGCTCAACATCAGCGCGCACCAGCTGCGTGGCTTGGTCGCGCAAGGCCGTATACGCCGAGTGCTGCGCGGAGTCTACGTAGCCACCGAGACGACTGACTCTCTCGTGCTGAGGGCGCGCGCTGCCGCACTTGTCGTCACCAAGGCCGCCGTTGTCTGCGACCGGACGGCCGCCTGGCTACACGGCATCGACGTCCTTTGGCATCCCGAGCACGACGTGCCCCCTCGACTCGAAACGTTCGTGCTGCGCGACCACACGCGAGTCCAACGACGGCAGATGTATGGCGGCGAACGTGATCTCGCGCCGCAGGACGTCATGACTGTCGAAGGAGTACGCGTGACCACCCCGCTGCGTACAGCCCTCGACCTGGGCTGCGCACTCCCACGCAAAGACGCCCTTGCGGCCCTCGACTCATTCATGCGCGCGTACGCGATCAGCCGAGAACAGCTCCTTGCCCAGGTACCGCGCTTCTTTCGCCGGCGAGGTGTTCGTCAACTCCGTGGGCTCGTGGCCGTGTGCGATCCAGCGGCGGAGTCGCCCGGCGAGTCGTGGGCCCGGATCGAGATCCTGGACTCGAACCTCCCACCGCCGACCCTCCAATGGTCTGTGCGACGCGATGGCCGCGAGCTGTTCCGGCTCGACCTTGCCTACCCCGGTCTGAAGATCTGTGTGGAGTACGACGGTGAGGAGTTCCACGACTCTGCCGAGGCACGCGTTAGCGACAACACACGTCGTCAGTGGCTAGGTGACCATGGGTGGATCGTGATCGTCCTGACCAAGGACGACTTCACCGCTGAGGCAGTCGCCCGATGGACCGAGCAACTGCGCCGGGCGATCGAGGCCAGGCGGGTCACCGTCAGATTGCGTCCGGGTCGGCGTACATCTGCCTGACTCGGGCAGGCGGTTGTTCACCCAAAACCCGCGGGTCAACACCCCACAACCCGCGGCTCAACACCCCAAAACTCGCGGCTCAACGAGAGGGTTAGTCGCCGAGCTCTTGGCGGCGGCGGGTGACGTACTCCTCGAGCTCGGCGCGGATGGCGTCGTCCAGTGGAGGCGCTTCGTACGCCTCGAGCTTGGCCTGGTAGATCTGGGTGGCCCGGGCGGCCGTGTCGAGGCCGCCGGTGCGCATCCACTTCTCGTAGTTGTCCGACGACGACAGGAACGGCCGGTAGAAACAGGTCCGGAACCGCTCCATCGTGTGCATCGCACCGAGGAAGTGGCCACCGTGGCCGACCTCCTCGTGCGCGCCGAACGCCAGCGATGCCGCATCGATCTCCAACGGCGTGAACTCCACCTGCAGCATCTCGAGCAGCTGGATGTCGATGATGAACTTCTCGTAGCCCGCCACGAGCCCGCCTTCGAGCCAGCCGGCAGAGTGCATGACCCAGTTGACGCCGGCCAGGAACGTCGGCAGCAGGGTCATCATCGCCTCGTAGCCGGCCTGCGCATCGGGCACCTGGCTCGACGTCATCGCACCGCCGGAGCGGAACGGCAGCCCGAGGTGCCGCGCGATCTGGCCGGTGCAGAAGAGCCCGATCGCAGACTCCGGCGTCCCGAAGGACGGTGAGCCCGACTGCATGTCGATGTTCGACAGGAACGACCCGAAGATCACGGGACACCCCGGCCGGATCAGCTGAGCCAGCGCGATGCCTGACAACGCCTCGGCCATCTGCTGCACCAATGCGGCGGGGATCGTGACCGGGGACATCGCCCCCATCAACAGGAACGGAGTGAGAACGACGGGCTGCGCGGCCTCGCAGTATTCGAACATCGCGTCGAGCATCCGGTCGTCCCACCGCAACGGCGAGTTGCAGTTGATCAACGAGATCGAGGCAGGCGTCTGCTCGATGGCGTCACGCCCCCCGAAGAGGATCGAGCTCATCGCGATGGTGTCGGCGGCGTTCACGCCCGAGACCACGTTGCCCATGTAGACCTTGTCGGTCAGCGTCTGGAGCGCGTACGTCATGTCGAGGTGGCGGGAGTCGAGCGGGGTGTCGTTGGGTTCGCAGACCACCCCGCCGGCCGAGTCCAACACGTCGTACGTCTGGGACAGCTTCGCGAAGTTGCGGAAGTCGTCCATCGTCGCGTCACGACGAACCTCGCCCTCACGCAGGAAGGGCGGTCCGTAGACGGCGCCGAACGCCATCGAGTCGCCCCCGATGTGGATCGAGTTCGCCGGGTTGCGGGCCTGGACGTCGAACTCCTTCGGCGCCTTCGCCACCTGTTCGAGCACGAAGTCGGGATCGAGGAACACCGTGTTCTCCTCAACGCGCTGACCCGCAGACCGGAACAGAGCCAGCGCCCGCTCCGACATGAACTCGACACCGATCTCCGTCACGATCCGGCGCCAGCCCGCGTCCAGGGTGGCGATCGCCTCCGCGGAGAGCACCTCGTAGCGCGGCATCTTGTTGCGGAACATGCGGCCTCCCGACCCTCGGTCTACGCGTCCAACCCGATCTCAGCAGAATCGTAGCGTCATGATGTGGAACTCTCGTTCCATATTGTGGTTTCATTGTGGAGCATCACCCCACGATGCGGAAGTCCTCCGGCAGTAGTCATCCGTCAGTCATCGTCCCGCCGGCCGGTCCACCGGCATACATCAGATGAGGTCAACACGTGAGCGGCAACGGCACCCAGGCGATCGACAGAGCAGCCGAGCTGCTGTCGCGCGTCGTGCTCGCGGACGAGAAGCCGGCGTTCGGCGAGCTCGTCTCCGACACCGGCCTCGCCAAGTCGACCGCCTCCCGGCTTCTGCAGGCTCTCGAGCGGCACCGCCTGGTCCATCGTGACGACGAGGGCGGGTATGCCGCAGGCGCCCTGTTCGCGCTGTACGCGAGCCGCCATGAGCCGCTCGACGAGCTCATCTCGCTCGCGCAGCCGACCATGCAACACCTCAGTGACGCCACCGGTGAGACCGTCAACCTCGCGGTTGCGCGCAACAACGCCGTCGTCCAGGTCGCGCAGATCGACGCCACCTTCCTCCTGGGCACGGTCAACTGGGTCGACGTCGATGTGCCGGCACACTGCTCGGCCCTCGGCAAGGTCCTGTACGCCGCCCGGGCCATCGACATCCCGACGTCCCCGCTCGAACGACGAACCGAGCACACGATCACCGACCCGGCCGTGTTCGCCGCGCATCTCGACGAGATCCGGACCCAGGGGTACGCCGTCACGTTGGGCGAGCTCGAGATCGGCCTCGATGCAGTCGCATCACCCGTGCTCGCACATGGTGGTGGGGTCGTCGCTGCTCTTGGCATCTCCGGTCCGAGCAACCGCATCGACCATCGACTGCCCCAGCTCGGGGCGCTGTTGACCGAGCAGGCTGCCGAACTGTCGAGGGCTCTTGGCCACGGCCAGCCGCACACCAGCGCCGACCGCACGGCGACAGCAGCACCGCCGCACCACGCAACATCAGCACGGTCATCCGCACCGACATCGAACGGGAAGGAGGGCGCCGCATGACGCCCGAGGAAGTTCTGCAAGCGCTGTACGACGAGACCCTGGTCGGGAATGCTCCGGCAGTCCTGGAGCTCACGCGTCAGGGCCTCGAGCAGGGCATGACCCCCGAGTCGATGCTCTTCGACGCCCTCATCCCGTCGCTCGAGGAGGTCGGTGCCCGGTTCGAGCGCGGCGACTTCTTCGTTCCCGAGATGCTGATCGCCGGTCGTGCCATGAGTGGCGCCCTCGACCTGCTGCGCCCGCTCCTCGCCGAGACCGGCGCCGAGACCGTCGGCACGTTCGTCATGGGCACCGTCAAGGGCGACGTCCACGACATCGGCAAGAACCTCGTCAACATCATGCTCGAAGGCGCGGGCTTCCATGTGATCGACCTCGGCGTCCAGGTGCCGCCCGAGAAGTTCGTCGAGGCCATCAACGAGTACAAGCCCGAGATCGTCGGTTTCTCGGCCTTCCTCACCACGACGATGCCGATGTTCAAGGCCAACATCAACGCGCTCGAAAAGGCGGGGATCCGCGACAAGGTCCTGGTCATGGTCGGCGGGGCGCCGGTCACCCAAGAGTACGCCGACGCCGTGGGAGCCGACGCGTACGCCGCCGATGCCTCCCAGACGGTCAAGAAGGCCAAGGACCTGGTCAAGCAGCACCGCTCCCGCGTCTCCGCCTGACCAGCCGGACAACCCGCCGCCCAGCAGCTCCAGCGATCCAGAATCCCAACAATCCCCCAGCAATCCCCGGCAAGGACACCCATGCACACACGTTTGAGCTCCGCCAGCAAAGAGATCGTGATCGGTCACGACCAGCCGTTCTGCCTGATCGGCGAACGCATCAACCCGACCGGCCGGAAGATCTTCCAGGAGCAGCTGCGTGCGGGTGACCTCTCGGCGATCGAGCGCGACGTCGCGGCCCAGGTCGCCGGCGGCGCCACCGTGCTCGACATCAACATGGGGGTGCCGCTGACGGACGAGCCCGAGCTGCTCAAGAAGGCCATCAAGCTCGTGCAGAGCCTGACCGACCTGCCCATCTGCATCGACTCGTCCGTCGTAGAAGCCATCGAGGCGGGCCTGTCGGTCTACGAGGGGCGACCCCTGGTCAACTCGATCACCGCCGAGGACGACCGGATGGCCGAGATCCTCCCGATGGTCAAGCACTACGGCGCGGCCGTCATCGCGCTGCCTAACGACCACGACGAGATCCCCATGGAGGCCGACAAACGACTCGTCCTGACCAAGAAGATCCTCGACACGGCTGTCGACAAGTACGGCCTGGCCCCCGAGGACATCGTGATCGACCCGCTCGCCATGCCGATCGGTGCCGACCCCAACATCGTCAACGTCGCCTACGAGACGATCCAGCGCATCCGCGACGAGTTCGGCGTCAACATGACCCTGGGTGCGTCCAACGTGTCCTTCGGGATGCCTGGTCGCCATACGATCAACTCCACGTTCCTTCCGATGGCGATGACAGTTGGACTGACCAGCGCGATCATGGACACCCGCACGCCGCAGATCGTCGAGGCGGTCAAGGCCGCCGACCTGCTGCTCGGCCACGACGAGTGGGGCGGCAACTGGATGGCCGCCCACCGCGCCAAGCAGGCCGCCGAGAAGGCGGCCGCCGAAGCAGCGGCTCACGACACCCCCGCGGGAGCCACCGCGTCATGACCGCGGGCTTCGGGCCAGACGCCTCGATCAACCCCGAGGAGCTGCGTCGAGAAGGCCTCATCGTCCCGCCCGCGGACGCGACTGCCGAGGCACCGCCGCACGACGGCACCGGGCGGGTCCGCCTTCACTTCACGCCGTCGGACCGCGAGGTCCGCGTACCTCCGGGTGTCAGCGTCTTCGACGCCGCCAGCTGGAACGGCATCGCGATCGACTCGACCTGCGGCGGACACGGCACCTGCAAGAAGTGCAAGATCCAGATCGTCAACGGCACGGTGCCGATCTCCCGCCTGGACGTCCGGTCGTTCACCGGTGACCAGCTCGCGGGGGGATGGCGATTGGCCTGTCTGGCCCAGGCCACGACAGACCTGACTGTCGAGGTCCCGCCGCTGATGACCCGCCCTAAGGCCGCCACCGTCGGTGTAGGGCGGCAGGTGATCCTGCGACCGGCCATCCAGAAGAGGTATGTCGAGCTGACCGAGCCGACGTTGTCGGACCAGACCACCGACCTCGCACGGCTCCTGGCGGCGATCGATGACCTCGAGCTCCGGGTCGACCTCTACGCATTGCGCCGTATCCCGAGTGTGGCCCGTCAGTCCGATTTCAAGTTCACCGCAGTGGTAGTGGACGACGTTCTCATCGACGTCGAGCCTGGGGACACCACCGAGCGCCGGTACGCGATCGCCTTCGACCTCGGGACGACCACCGTCGTCGCCACGTTGCTCGACACCTCGACGGGGACGCCGGCGGCGGTGGCGTCCATGCTCAACAAGCAACAGCCGTTCGGCGCAGACGTGATCACCCGCATCAGCGCCACGATGATGGATCCCGACGCCCTCGGCCGGCTGCAGGGGCTCGCGCACGCGACGCTCGACGAGCTGACGAGAGAGGTCTGCACAGAGGCCGACATCGACCCGGCGGAGATCTACGAGATCGCGGTCGCCGGCAACGCCACGATGACCGCGCTGGCCCTCGGCATCGATCCCGAGCCGCTCGGCGTCGCTCCGTTCATCATGTCCTCGGCCACGCTGCCGGAGCTCCTTGCCTCCGACCTCGGGGTCCAGGTGCATCCACGAGCCAGGGCGGTGGTCCTACCCGCGCTCGGTGCTTATGTCGGCGGCGACATCGTGGCCGGCATGCTCGCGGCCGGCATGGATCGCGACAAGCGCCTGCGACTTTTCATCGACGTCGGCACCAACTGCGAGATCGTCCTCGGTGACGGTGAGCGCATCGTCTCGACTGCGGCGCCGGCGGGCCCTGCGTTCGAGGGTGGCGCGATCCGCTGTGGCATGCGCGCCGCCGACGGCGCCATCGAGGTCGTCAAGATCGGCGACGACTGGTCCGTCACCTGCCAGGTGATCGGCGACGTCGCGCCTCAGGGGTTGTGCGGGTCGGGACTGGTCGACGCCGTCGCTGAGCTCGTCCGCGTCGGGCTGCTGGACTCCTCCGGCCGCCTGCTGAGTGACGACCAGGCTGCCGAGCGCGTCCCTGGCCTGAAGGACCGCCTCGGAGAGATAAACGGCGAGCGCGTCTTTGCTCTCGCGTGGTACGACGACGGCAAGCACGATCTCACCGACTCCGTCTACCTGAGCCAGCGTGACGTCCGCGAGCTGCAGTTCGCGAAGGCGGCGATCTCGACGGGCTGGACGCTGATGCTCGAAGAGCTGGGAGTCGAGCAGTCCGACGTCCAGCAGGTCCTGCTGGCCGGGTCGTTCGGGTCGTACCTTTCTCCGGCGAGCGCGGTGCGGATCGGTCTCGTCCCGAAACTTCCGGTGCTTCGCATCGTGAGCGCAGGCAACGTCGCCGGCGAGGGCGCCAAGATGACGCTGCTGAGCATGCAGGAGCGCAAGGGTGCCACGGCCCTGCTGGAGGAGGTGACGTATGTCGAGCTCTCCGACCGGCCCGACTTCAACGACCGTTTCGTCGACCAGCTCGCCTTCCCCAGCTGACGCCCACGCAGGCATGCCTCCGGTTCCCGGCCTCGCCGACGAGCCGGAACTCGCCCAACCCGTGCGTACCGGCCAGGTCGCGATAATCGCATGTGGCGCGATTTCTCAACCCTGCAAGGAGATCGTCACTCGGCGCGGCTGGCCCGTCGACATCTATCCACTTCCTCCGCTGCTGCA
>JANLYC010000135.1:0-2377 GCA_031365435.1 Nocardioidaceae bacterium | reverse complement strand
GGTACTTGTCGTGCAGCACGCGGGAGATCGCGGCCGTCAGCGTCGTCTTACCGTGGTCGATGTGACCAATGGTGCCGATGTTGACGTGCGGCTTAGTCCGCTCGAACTTCGCCTTCGCCACTGGGGTCCTCCTAGGACTTGTGAGAGTTACGCCGTACGACGTGCTGTCTGGGGGTCACGGTCGCCTGGTCGGCAGGCGCCCGCTCGTGCAAGGGCTTACTCGCCGCGGGCCTTCTTGATGATCTCTTCCGCCACGTTACGGGGAACCTCGGCGTAAGAGTCGAACTGCATGCTGTAGCTCGCCCGGCCCTGCGTCTTGCTCCGGAGGTCTCCGACGTAGCCGAACATCTCCGACAGTGGCACGAGCGCGTTCACGACCCGGGCACCGGACCGCTCCTCCATGGCCTGGATCTGGCCGCGGCGGGAGTTGAGGTCCCCGATGACTTCACCCATGTAGTCCTCGGGTGTGGTGACCTCGACCGACATCAGCGGCTCGAGGATGACGGGGTCCGCCTTGCGGGCGGCTTCCTTGAACGCCATCGATCCGGCGATCTTGAAGGCGAGCTCCGAGGAGTCCACCTCGTGGTAGCCACCGTCGAGCAGGGTGACCTTGATGTCGACCAGCGGGTAGCCGGCCAGGATGCCGAACTCCATGGCCTCCTGAGCGCCTGCATCTACGGAGGGGATGTACTCGCGGGGGATGCGGCCGCCGGTGACCTTGTTCTCGAACTCGTAGCCGCCGTCGCCGGCACCCGTCGGCTCGATCGCGATCTGCACCTTGGCGTACTGGCCGGACCCACCCGTCTGCTTCTTGTGGGTGTAGTCGTGCCGGGCGACCTTGGTCCGGATGGTCTCGCGGTAGGCCACCTGGGGCTTGCCGATGTTGGCCTCGACGCGGAACTCGCGCTTCATCCGGTCGACCAGCACCTCGAGGTGCAGCTCACCCATGCCGGCGATGATCGTCTGGCCGGTCTCCTCGTCGGTGCGAACCACGAACGTCGGGTCCTCCTCGGCGAGGCGCTGGATGGCCGTACCGAGTCGCTCCTGGTCGCCCTTGGACTTGGGCTCGATGGCCACCGAGATGACCGGGGCCGGGAAGTTCATCGACTCCAGGATCACCGGCGCCTCGGGCCCGCACAGGGTGTCGCCGGTCGTGGTGTTCTTCAGGCCCATGACCGCGACGATCTGGCCGGCCGTAGCGCGCTCGATCTCCTCGCGCTTGTTGGCGTGCATCCGATAGATCTTGCCGATGCGCTCCTTGTGGCCCTTGGTGCTGTTGAGCACCGCGGAACTGGTCAGGAGCGTGCCGGAGTAGATCCGGATGTAGGTGAGCTTGCCCAGGTGCGGGTCGCTCGCGATCTTGAAGGCGAGTGTGGACAGTGGTGCGTCCTGGTCCGGGTCACGGGAGATGACCTTCTCCTCGTCGCCGACCGCGTGGCCCTCGACCGCGCCGACGTCCATCGGCGAGGGGAGGAAGCGCACGACGGCGTCGAGCATGGGCTGGACGCCCTTGTTCTTGAACGCCGATCCGGTGAGCACGGGGGTGATCTTGCTGCCGATCGTCGCCCGACGGATGCCGGCGATGAGCTGCTCCTCGGTGGGCTCGGTGCCCTCGAGGTAGAGCTCCATCAGCGCGTCGTCGTTCTCGGCGGCGGTCTCGATCAGGCGGTCGCGCCACTCACGGGCGGCCTCGGCGTGCGAGGCCGGGATCTCGAGGGTGTCGTACATCTCCCCCTTCTCCGAGGTGTCGCTCCAGATCAGGGCCTTCATGCCGATCAGGTCGATGACACCCTTGAAGTCGGCCTCGGTGCCTACCGGGATCTGCAGCACCAGCGGGACAGCGTTGAGCCGACTAATGATCATCTCGACGCACCGGTGGAACTCCGCGCCCGTACGGTCGAGCTTGTTGACGAAGCAGATCCGCGGGACGTTGTAGCGGTCAGCCTGGCGCCAGACCGTCTCGGACTGCGGCTCGACCCCGGCGACACCGTCGAACACGGCAACGGCACCGTCGAGCACGCGCAGCGAACGCTCCACCTCGACGGTGAAGTCGACGTGGCCCGGCGTGTCGATGATGTTGATCGTGTGCCCGTCCCACTCGCAGGTGGTCGCTGCGGAGGTGATGGTGATGCCCCGCTCCTGCTCCTGCTCCATCCAGTCCATCGTGGCGGCGCCCTCGTGGACCTCACCGATCTTGTAGTTGATGCCGGTGTAGAAGAGGATCCGCTCGGTCGTCGTGGTCTTGCCCGCGTCGATGTGCGCCATGATCCCGATGTTGCGGACCTTGGCGAGGTCGATGTGGGCGGTGTCGAATGCCACTGCTAGCTCAGTCTTCTTTCGGGTCGTGGGGTGGTGTCAGCCGCGGACCGGCAACGGG
>JANLYC010000588.1:0-5343 GCA_031365435.1 Nocardioidaceae bacterium | reverse complement strand
GCGTGCTCCTTCGGGTGTGGCCGTGGCGCCGGCGCCGACGAGCCACCTGAGCGGCCACCCGGCGGCCCTCGTTCGTGAACCCGGAGTGAGATGGCTCGCGGGCACGACCGGGTGGCGCGACTTCGTGGCAGACTGTGCCTGCCGGGAGACCCCCGGGAGACGTCGTTTCCTGTACCGCAGCGCGGTCCGATCGTGGCCGCCCGCCGAGCTTGCGTCGCGGCCATCACACCGCGACCCGATGCGCGGCGAGGCGCAGACTCCTCGGAACCAGGTGCCTCCATGACGATTTCACGCCTGCCCCAGCCTCCTTCTCAGACAGGCCCGCCGGTCATCCCGTCGGGACGGCACGGAGGCGACCCCGTGTTCGAGCTGCACCGCGGCGGCAAGATGCACGTCGCGGCCAACGTCGAGCTGCGGGGAGTCGACGACCTCTCGATGGCGTACACCCCCGGTGTGGCGCGTGTCTGCCGAGAGATCGCCGATCATCCGGAGTCCGTGCGCGACTACACCTGGGTGTCGAACGTGGTCGCGGTGGTGACGGATGGAACCGCCGTACTCGGTCTCGGGAACATCGGGCCGGCGGCCGCCATGCCGGTCATGGAAGGCAAGGCCATCTTGTTCAAGCAGTTCGGGGGTGTCGATGCCGTTCCGATCTGCTTGGACTGCACCGACACCGACGAGCTGGTCGAGACCATCGCCCGGCTGGCGCCGAGCTTCGGCGGTATCAACCTCGAGGACATCTCGGCACCGCGGTGCTTCGAGGTGGAACGGCGGCTCAAGGAGCGGCTCGACATCCCGGTGTTCCACGACGACCAGCACGGTACGGCCGTCGTCGTCCTCGCCGCCCTGCGCAACTCCCTGCGGATCGTCGGGAAGGAGCTGGCCGACGTGCGCGTCGTGGTGTCCGGAGCCGGTGCCGCCGGTGTCGCGGTCACGAAGATGATGCTTGCTGCCGGCGCCCGCAACATCGCGGTGGTCGATCGGGGCGGAATCATCAGCCCTGCCCGGACGGACCTCAATGCCGTCAAGCTCAGGCTGGCCGAGCAGACCAACAAGCGTGGCGAGTCCGGGGAGCTCGCGAGCGCGCTGGTCGGGGCCGACGTGTTCATCGGAGTCAGCGGCGGCAACGTCGAGGAGTCCGCGATCGCCTCGATGGCCACCGACTCGATCATCTTCGCGCTCGCGAACCCCGACCCGGAGGTCCACCTCGACGTCGCTCAGCGCCATGCCCGTGTCGTGGCGACCGGCCGATCGGACCACGCCAACCAGATCAACAACGTGCTGGCCTTCCCCGGGATCTTCCGGGGGGCCTTCGACGCACGCGCGCGCCGGATCACCGAGCACATGAAACTCGCAGCCGCCATTGCGTTGGCCGACCTCGTGGCCGACGACCTGGATCCAACACGCGTCATCCCGTCGCCCTTCGACCCACGGGTGGCACCGGCGGTCGCGGCAGCAGTCGCGGCAGCGGCAGGTCGATGAACTTGATCGTGCGCGCGCTCGAACCTGCGTACCCGAGATCGCCAGGGTCTTCGGCGCAGCAGACTCGGAGAGTCCTAAGGTGAAGGGATGTTCGCTGCGTATGCCGAGTCGATCCATCCTGACGCCCCGCTGGCCGGACTCGTGCTGGGGGAGCAGCCCGATCCTGAGCCGCAGGACGGTTGGATCGTCATCGACGTCAAGGCGGCGGCACTGAACCGTCATGACCTGTGGTCGCTGCGCGGTGTCGGTCTGGCGGAGGATCGCCTGCCGATGATCCTGGGCTGTGACGCAGCCGGGGTCGACCAGGACGGCAACGATGTCGTGGTGCATGCGGTCATCAGTGACCCCGACTGGTCGGGCGACGAGACTCTCGACCCGAAACGTTCGCTGCTCTCCGAGCGCTATCCCGGCACGTTGGCAGAACGTGTGGCCGTGCCGCGACGCAACGTGCTGGCGAAGCCGCCGTCCTTGAGCTTCGAGGAGGCGGCCTGCCTTCCGACGGCCTGGTTGACGGCATACCGGATGCTCTTCACGCAGGGCGGGCTCAAGCCGGGTGACAGCGTGCTCGTGCAGGGTGCGGGCGGCGGCGTCGCCACGGCGTTGATCTCGCTGGCGTCGACGGCTGGGCTGCGGACGTACGTGACGAGCCGCGACGAGACCAAGCGCAAACGTGCCGTGGAGCTCGGAGCGAGCGAGGCGTTCGAAACAGGTGCGCGGCTGCCACAGCGCGTCGATGCCGTCATGGAGACGGTGGGTGCTGCCACGTGGAGCCACTCGATCAAGGCGTTGCGGCCGGGCGGCACCCTGGTCATCTCCGGTGCGACGTCAGGCAATCAGCCCGACAACGCGGAGCTGACCCGGATCTTCTTCCTGCAGCTCCGCGTGCAAGGGTCCACGATGGGGACGAGGGCGGAGTTCCAGAGCCTGCTCGACCTGCTGGACGTGTCGGGTACGCGGCCACTCGTCGACCGGGCGCTCCCGTTGGCTCGTGCCCGTGAAGGTTTCGAGGCCATGCTCGAGGGAGATGTCTTCGGCAAGATCGTGTTCACGGTCTGACGTGGGAGGCGCAGCCGGTACAGCCAGCGAGGCAGATACCAGGTCCCCTAGGCACGTTTGCCTTGTTCACAAGCCACCTGGCTTGTGAACAAGGCAAACGCGGAGGGCCGGGTGCTCTGGAGTCGGGGGCGGGGGGTGGAGGCGACGGGGGAGAAGTCAGTCGGAGTCGGGGTCGTCGTCGAGACGGGCGAGCCAGGTGGCCAGGCGTTCGACGGGGACCTCGAACTCCGGGTTGAGGTCCACGAACTCCTGCAGCCGTTCCGCGAGCCAGGCCATCGTGACCTCCTCCTCGCCACGACGGTTGATCAGCTCTTCGATGCCGCGGTCGGTGAAATACACCCGTCCTCCTGTTGTCGCTCGGTCCAGGTCGTTCTGACTCGCTCGGCGACTGTCGTGTCACGTGGTGCGGAGCTGCGAAGGAGTCGTCGCCGCCGGCACCCATGACAGGACGGCATCGCTCACCGACTGCTGTTCACGCCGTCCGTAGTCACGACGGCGCTCAGTCGAAGGCGCTGTCGAGCAACGACTGGAGCTCCTGCTGATGGACCGACGACTGACCGACAGAGGGCGCCGCGGACTCCGGGCGTGAGATCCGGTTGAACGCGATGTCCCCCAGCTCGGGCGCGAGATTGAGCTTCATGTGCGGCCACGGTCCCATGTTGGCCGGCTCGTCCTGCACCCAACGGATCTCGCGCACGTTGGGGTACTTCGCGAGCTCGGCCTTCACCTCGTCGACCGGCCGGGGATAGAGCTGCTCGAGCCGCGCGATCGCCGTCCGGCCGTGGTCGCCGTCGCGGCGTGCGCGCTCGGCGAACAGGTCCCAGCAGATCCGTCCCGAGCACAGGATCAGGCGCTGGACCGTCGACGGGTCGTCGAACTCGTCGCCGATCAACGGTCGGAACGTCCCCGACGTGAAGTCCGCCGGCTGCGACGCCGCGTCCTTGCGCCGCATCATCGACTTCGGCGTGAAGACGATCATGGGGCGGTGTGCCCTGCCGAGAGAATGCTGGCGCAGCACGTGGAAGTAGCTCGCGGGGGTCGACGGCTGCGCCACGGTGAACGCGTCGCCGGCGGCGAGGGTGAGGAACCGCTCGATGCGAGCCGATGAGTGGTCAGGCCCCTGTCCTTCGTAGCCGTGTGGAAGAAGCAGCACGACGCCAGACTGCTGCTGCCACTTGGCCTCACCGGCGGAGATGAACTCGTCGATGACGGTCTGGGCACCGTTGGCGAAGTCGCCGAACTGGGCCTCCCAGAGCGTCAGCGCCTCGGGACGGGCGACCGAGTAGCCGTACTCGAAGCCCATCGCCGCGTACTCCGACAGCAGCGAGTCGTAGACGTAGAACTGAGCCTGGTCCGAGGACAGGTTCTGCAGAGGAGTCCACTCGGCCGCGTTCTGCCTGTCGATGATCGTGGCGAACCGGCTGACGAACGTGCCGCGGCGGGAGTCCTGCCCTGCCAGCCGCACCGGACGCCCCTGCATGAGCAAGGAGCCGAAGGCGAGAATCTCCCCGGTGCCCCAGTCGATCGGGCCTTCGGTGATCGACGCGGCGCGGCGCTGCAGCTGGGGAAGCACCTTCGGGTGCACGGTGAAGCCGTCGGGCGGGGTCACGTGTGCCTCGGCGATCCGCTTGAGGATCTCCGGCGTGACAGCGGTGTCGGCGCTGCCTGAGGCCGCCCCTTTCGTGGGGTAGTCCGGCACGGTGACGTAGTCGACCGGCTCCTCGTCAGTGTTGGCGTCGCGCACCTCCGCGAACACCCGCTCGAGCTGCTGCTGGTAGTCCTTCAGTGCCTGCTCCGCCTCTTCAACGGTGATGTCGCCACGACCGATCAAGGCCTCTGTGTAGAGCTTGCGCACCGAGCGCTTCTTCTCGATCAGGTCGTACATCAACGGCTGGGTGTACGACGGGTCGTCACCTTCGTTGTGGCCACGACGGCGGTAGCAGACCAGGTCGATGACGACGTCCTTCTTGAACGCCTGGCGGTACTCGAAGGCCAGCTGCGCCACCCGGATGCAAGCTTCGGGGTCATCGCCGTTGACGTGGAAGATCGGGGCCTGCACCATCCGTGCGACGTCGGTGCAGTACAGCGAAGATCGTGACGAGGACGGCGACGTCGTGAAGCCGACCTGGTTGTTGACGACGACGTGGATGGTCCCGCCGGTGCGGTAGCCACGCAGCTGCGAGAGGTTGAGCGTCTCGGCGACGACACCTTGACCGGCAAAGGCTGCGTCTCCATGCACAAGCAGGGGCAGCACAGGATAGGCGGCGCCCTGGTTGAGCAGGTCCTGCTTGGCTCGGACGATGCCCTCGAGCACCGGGTCGACCGCCTCGAGGTGAGAGGGGTTGGCGGCTACGGAGACCTTGATGGTGCTGCCGTTGCCGGAGACGAACTCTCCCTCTGCTCCGAGGTGGTACTTCACGTCGCCGGAGCCCTGGACAGTGCGCGGGTCGATGTTGCCCTCGAACTCGCGGAAGATCTGCGAGTAGCGCTTGCCCACGATGTTTGCGAGTACGTTGAGCCGGCCTCGGTGCGCCATACCGATCGTGACCTCGTCGAGCGAGTGATCCGCAGCCGCCTCACAGATCTCGTTGATCAACGGGATCGTGGTCTCGCCACCCTCGAGGCTGAACCGCTTCTGGCCGACGAACTTCGTCTGCAGGAACGTCTCGAACGCCTCGGCCTGGTTGAGCTTGTGCAGGATGCGCAGCTGCTCGTCGCGTGGTGTCTTACTGTGCGGGCGCTCGACGCGTTCCTGGATCCACTTGCGCTGATCCGGGTCCTGGATGTGCATGTACTCGATGCCCG
>JANLYC010000545.1:0-1596 GCA_031365435.1 Nocardioidaceae bacterium | reverse complement strand
CTGATCTCCGACCGCCTCCGGCTGACCCGGTCTCGTTGGGGTGCCGTCTCGCGGCCGGACATCGTGGTCGACGGATTCCAGCGGTGTCGCCACCTGTTCGGGGTATGACGCGGGGTGCCGGGATGGAGAGCCATGAAGACGCCCCTCGGCCCATTCTTCTGGCCTGCTTTACCGCGATGCGCAGGAGCGACAGACTCACCACATCGAACCTGCCTGTCGATGGGAGACGCGATGACTGACCAGTCGGTTCCGGATCTCTTCCGGACCGCCATGGCGAACGACGACCCCGGCGCCATGCGTGCTGGGCTCGAGCTGCTGCTCGGAATCGCGGATTCCGCGGGTCTCTCCCCTGACGAGGAGTACCTGCTGCGCCGGCCGGACTTCGTCATGGAGATGCCGCAGTCCGGCGAGCGCATCAGCGGCCGGGACGCGATGCGCGAACTCCAGCAGCGGTTTCCGGGCGCACCCCCCTCAGTGGTGCTCCAGCGCGTCACGGGGAGTGGCAAGGTCTGGGTGGCACAGGCGCTGTCCGACTACGGCGAGGACGAGCCGTGGTACGTCGTGGTGATCTTCGAGCTCGACGATGACGCCCTCATCGCCCGCGAAACCCGTTACTACACACGCGGTTTCGAGGGCCCCGGGTGGCGTGCCGATCTGGTCGAGCCGAGCGGTTGACGCCTCCCCCGGCTGGTTGCGATTCCTTGGCCGGGCAGCGTCCTCGGCGTGCCGGCACCCGACAGGTGACCCCGGCCGGGGCCGAGTGCCGCGGTCAGCGGCGTGGCGCTACCGGCTTCCCAGGAGCGGCTTGGGCCAGCTTGGCCGCTTGGGTCACGTCATCGGAGGCAGGCGCGATGCCGAGGGACACATACGTGTCTGCAGCGTCGAAGATGTTGATCTCCAGGCCCGCCTCCTCCGAGAGGTACCACCGGTGCTCGAGGATCTCGTGGAAGAGCTCCGCCGGTTCCAGCGTCTCGCGGCGCTCGGGTGGCACCATCGCGATGATCGGCTCGTAGACCTGGGTCAGCCAGCGGTGCGCGATGAGCGCGGGATCCTCCGCCTGCAGGTCGTTGGCGGCAGCAAACGCGTCCATGTCGTTGAGCAGGCGCCTGGCCTGGTTGTCCTCGACGTCCAGGCCGGTCAGGCCCTGCAGTTGCCGCGAGTGATGGCCGGCGTCGACCACCTTGGGCTGGATGCGCACGGACGCGCCGTTCCAGTCCGTGATGATGTCGAGCTCGTCCACGTCGAACCCGAGCTGGTTCAAGTGCTCGATCCGCTGCTCGATCCGCCACATCTCGTCGGTGCTGAAGTCTTCGGTTCCGGTCAGCTCGCTCCACAGTGCCTCGTAGCGGGCCTGGAACGTCTCGACGAGCTCGTCGACCTCGAAAGTCTCGTCGAGGAAACCACCCGCCTGCAGGTCGAGCAGCTCGCCGTACACGTTTGCAGTGGCGATGTCGATGTCATGGAGGCGTTGCCCGTCGCTGAGCTGCTCATGGAGCTCACCTGTCTCGGCATCGACCAGGTAGGCCGCGAACTCTCCGGCCGACCGGCGGAACAACGTGTTGGACAACGAGCAGTCGCCCCAGAAGAACCCGCCCA
>JANLYC010000521.1:0-2452 GCA_031365435.1 Nocardioidaceae bacterium | reverse complement strand
TGGGCGGTGACCTCGATCTCGACCCCGCCCTCGGTGCTCGCGATGCACAGGTACTGGCGGGCCGCGCGGTCTACGAGGAAGGAGAAGTAGTACTCCTCGGCGATGTCAGCGGTCGGCGCGATCAGAACCCTGCGCACCGTGTGACCCTTGATGTCCATGCCGAGGATCTCGTTCGCCTTCGCCACGGCGTCCTCGGGCGTCTCGGCCAGCTTGACCCCACCCGCCTTGCCGCGCCCACCCACCTTGACCTGCGCCTTGACGACCACCCGGCCACCGAGCTTCTCAGCCGCAGCCCGGGCGTCCTCTGCGTTCTCGACGACGGTGCCCATCGACACCGGAACGCCGTGCTTGGCGAAAAGCTCCTTGGCTTGGTACTCCATCAGATCCACGATCGTGTGCCGTCCTTCACTGCCTGTGCGCGTGGGAAGAATCCTTGCGAGCCTAACGAGGCTGTTCCCCTGGGGCCGACCGGGGTCCCGGTGGACGTTCGCCTCAATCACGGGGGCCGCCTCCCCGAAAGGCTGATCACGAGAGCCAAGCAGGTCCGCACCAGCCCCCGCCCCTTTTTGGCAGACTCGGGTCATCGCATCCGCCAGAACTGCCAGGAGTCCTACCGATGCCTGAACCGAGTGCCGGCCAGCTGCAACGCCGCACGGTGACTTCCTCGGGCCTCCCCCTCGCGGTTTGGGAGGGGCCGCACCACGGACCCACGCTGGTGTTCGTCCACGGCTTTCCAGACACTCACGTGGCCTGGGACCGCGTCGTCGCCGTGCTCATGGACGGCTTCCACTGCGTGGTGTACGACGTCCGTGGCGCGGGCGCGTCAGGTATCCCGTCGAGCCGGGAGGGCTACCGGCTCGAGCACCTTCGGTCCGACCTGACCGCCGTGATGGAGGCCGTCTCGCCGTCTCGACCTGTCCACCTCATCGGACACGACTGGGGATCGATCCAGGGCTGGGACGCTGTCGTCCGCGCTGACTCCGAGGCCCGCCTGGCAGGACGGATCGCGACGTACACGTCGATCAGCGGACCCTGTCTGGACCACGTCAGCGCTCTCGCGGACGCTGCCTGGCGCGGCGGCTGGGACCGCAAACGCGAGGCTCTCAACCAGGCCGTGCACTCGTGGTACATCCTGGCGTTCCAACTGCCGGTGCTGCCCGAAGTCGCGCTCCGACTGCTGAACCGCCGTCTGCTCGCCTCCCGTCCCGGGAACACCCACCACTTTGCCGCCACGCTGCCCGATGACGCGGCACGAGGGATCAACCTGTATCGCGCCAACATCGGCGACAAACGGCCCAAGGTCCCCGGCGGTCCGTACACCGACATCCCGGTGCAGCTGATCGTGCCGCTGCGCGACGCGTACGTGACACCCGCCTTCTACCGCGACCTGCACAGGTTCGTCAGTGACCTTACGCGCGTCGACCTCGCCGCCGGGCACTGGGCGCCGTACACCCGGGCCGACGAGGTCGCCGCTCTTGTCGCCTCGTTCGTGACCTCGCACGACCAGCGGCACTAACTCCGGGACAGCTTCGTCGTTGGACCTGCGTCCACCCGCGACCTCTCGGAGGAACCTTGTACGTACCTCTGCTTCGCCCGGCCTCGCTGCCGATCACCGTCGCCGCGCTGCTCGCAGGAACGCTGGCGTACGTCAGCAACCCGGCTCCGTCGCCTGTGGCCGCCAGCACTCCGGACTCGCAGCCGGCTTCCGCGGTGGGCCAGCGAGCTGGGTACACCCGCCGAGCGATCACGATCCCGGTCCACGTCGGCCCGAAGCGCGACACCGCCTGCACGATCGCGGCCGATCTGTACAGACCCCAGGGCGTCGATCGCCGACACCGCGCGCCGGCGATCCTGACCACGAACGGCTTCGGTGGCGCGAAGAACGACTCCAACCAGCGAGGTATCGGCCGTGGCTTCGCGCAGGAGGGGTATGTCGTGCTGAGCTACTCAGGCCTCGGCTTCGGCGGCTCGGACTGCAAGATCTACCTCGACAGCCCCGCCTATGACGGGAGGGCCGGCAAGCAGCTGGTCACGGTGCTCGCGGGTGGCAAGCGCGTCTTCGACGCCAGGACCGGCAGGCCTTTCCGCATCGGCTTCGTGGCACACGAGCGCCCAGGGGACCCGCGGGTCGGCATGATCGGCGGGTCCTACGGAGGGCAGATCCAGTACGCCGTCGCCGCGCAGGATCGTCGCCTCGACGCGATGATCCCGATCATCACCTGGAACGACCTCAGTTACTCGCTCGCTCCGAACAACACGTCACTGAGGCGCGGCGTCACGTACCGGACCCCGGGCGTCTACAAGAAGGAGTGGACCAACTTCTTCTTCGGCGTCGGGATCGCCGACGGCGCGGCCGGGGCGAGCGTCGACCCCGCCCGCAACGTCGGCTGCCCCAACTTCGACCAGCGCGCCTGCGTGGCCAAGGCTCAGCTGGAGGCCGAGGGCTATCCGG
>JANLYC010000520.1:0-1681 GCA_031365435.1 Nocardioidaceae bacterium | reverse complement strand
TACGCGATCATCGCGGCGCTCGTCTTCGGCGAGGCAGCGATCTTCATCGGTTTCGTGCTGCCCGGCGAGACCGCCGTCCTGGTCGGCGGCTTCCTCGCCAGCCGGCACAACCTCGACATCGTCGCCCTGTGCGTCCTGGTGTTCGTCGCCGCGGTGATCGGTGACTCGGTCGGGTTCGAGGTCGGCAAGCACTTCGGCCCACGCATCCTGCGGCTGAAGATCTTCCGACGACACCAGTCCCGCCTCGACACGGCCTCCGACATGTTGCGACGCCGTGGTGGTCCGGCGGTCTTCCTGGCACGCTTCACCGCGTTCTTCCGAGCCGTGATGCCCGGGCTGGCCGGCGTGAGCCAGATGAAATACCGGACCTTCCTCATGTGGAACGCACTCGGCGGTCTCATCTGGGGGGTTGGTTTCAGCCTGATCGGCTTCTTCGCCGGGCAGTCGTACGAGCAGGTGGCGAGCCTGGTCGGACGCGGTACGGCGATCGCTGTCGGCGCCATCGTGGTCGTGGTGGTGATCGTCTGGCACGTCCGCAAACGGCGGGCGGAGACACCGGGCAACCCGGCGCGCCCTCTCTAGGCGAGGGAGAGAAAGAGCTTCTCCATCTTGCGGACGTCCAGGCTGTCGACGCCATCGTCGGTTCGCAAGCACTGCTGCAGTCCGGATGCGACGATCGCGAAGCCCGCTCGGTCCAGAGCCCGTGAGACGGCGGCGAGCTGCGTCACCACATCTTCACAGTCGCGCCCTTCCTCGAGCATCCTCAGGACTCCTGCCAACTGACCCTGTGCGCGCTTGATTCGGTTGATGACCGGGGCCATCTCGGTGGGGTTCAACTCGACCATGATCGGTGGTCCTTGTCTCGACTCGGTCCTGCCGCACTCGACCGGCCTATCCGGAGCGAGTTGGGGAATACCCCCAGGGGTGTTAGGTTACCAGACGAACCGATACCCCCCCAGGTATCTCGCCACGCTGAAACGAGGCCTCCGCACCATGACGTCCCTTACCGCCAGCCGCCCCCGCCGCAGCGACCAGGATCACGAGGCCGTCTCCACGACTGCTCGCCCCGGTCCGCTCGGTCGCCTCGGCGTCCGCGTCTACGACCATCCACGAGCCACCGGCTTGGTCTGGGTCTTCATCGTCATCGCGCTCGGCATCCTCGCGCCCCGGGTCGAGTCCGACCTGTCCGGTGCCGGATGGCAGGCAAACGGTTCTGACTCCGTCGCTGTCCGCGAGCTGGCTGCATCACACTTCTCGGGAGCCAACAGCACCGCGATGCAGGTGGTGGTGCACACGACCGACAGTCCGGTCGAGAGCGGCGCAGGCAAGGCGGTGATCGCGGAGGTGACGCGCCTGCTCCAGACGGATCCGAGGATCTCACAAGTCATCTCACCCCAGCCCGGCACGACGCTGAGCGCCGATGGGCAGACAGCGGTCATCGTTGCGGGTGCCAACGCGGACCCGAACGACATGGTGCGTGCGGCGGACGACCTCAAGGGTCCTCTCGAGGCCTTGTCCACCTCAGAGGTCCTGGTCAGCCCGACAGGCGCGTCGATGCTCTGGTCGGACTTCAACGCGGCCAACCTCGACGCGATGCTGCAGTCGGAGCTGTTCTCGTGGCCGGTGACTCTGGCCATCCTCGTCTTCGCGTTCGGCGCGCTCGTGGCCGCCGGGCTGCCGC
>JANLYC010000490.1:0-21364 GCA_031365435.1 Nocardioidaceae bacterium | reverse complement strand
GCGTGCTGGCCCCCCTCGACATCGCGGCGCCGGCTGTCCGGACGGCGATCTCGCGCATGGTGCGCCAGGAATGGCTGGCGGCCGTCCGACTCGACCAGGGTCCGGGATACCGGCTCACGCAGCGAGCGGATCGTCGACTGGCCGAGGCTGCCGCGCGGATCTACCGGCGCGGCATCGCCCCCTGGGGGCATCGCTGGCACCTGCTGGCGCTCGACCACGTCAAGGAGCGGGCCGCCCGCGAGCGGGTCCGCACCGGCCTGGGCTACCTCGGCTACGCACCGTTGCGCGACGACACCTGGATCAGCCCCCGCGCCTCCGGCGAGGTCGATGCGTTGCTCGAACGCGAGGGCGTGCGAGCCCGTCGGTTCTGGGCCGAGCACGACGGCGACGACGGCGTGCTGGCAGCGCAGGCCTGGGATCTCGACGGCCTGGGTCGCGCCTACGCCAGGTGGCTCGTCGAGGCGCGCGAGCTCGTCGCCGAGGCGCAGCACCCGGAGCGCCCAGAAGGGCGGGAACCGGATCAGGACCGGGACGACTTCGTCGTACGCAGCCGGTTGGTTCACGAGTGGCGCAAGTTCCTGTTCCGCGACCCGGCCCTGCCCGACGAGCTGCTTCCGCCGGACTGGCCGGGGAAAGAGGCCGCAGCCTTCTTCGACCGGGAGGCGCAACGGCTGCTGCCCGGCGCCGGGCGGTACGTTGATGCCTGTCTGCTCCCGAACGGCCGGCCCACGAACGGATCACCAGATTGAGCACGAGATGACCGCACCCGTCACGTATGACGTCGCCGACCAGGTGGCGACGATCACCCTGGCACGACCCGAGGACATGAACAGCCTCGACACCGCGACGAAGGACGCCTTGCTCGCGGCAGTGCAACGCGCTGCCGGTGACGACGACGTCCGGTGTGTGGTGCTGACCGGCTCGGGTCGCGCTTTCTGCGTCGGCCAGGACCTGCGTGAACACGTCACGAACATCTCGACCCAGTCGGTCGAGGAGGTCTGGGCCACCGTCGACCGGCACTACACGCCGATCGCGCTCGCACTGGCCACGATGGGCAAGCCGGTCATCGCTGCGATCAACGGTGTCGCCGCCGGCGCCGGTATGTCGATGGCGCTCGCGTGCGACCTACGGCTGGCCGCCGACACCGCCGGCTTCAACACGGCATTCACCGCGATCGGGCTCTCCTGCGACACCGGCGCCTCCTGGTCACTGCCTCGACTGGTCGGCACCACGAAGGCGATGGAGCTGCTGCTGACACCACGCACGGTCGACGCCCAGGAAGCGCTCACCCTCGGTCTGGTCAACCGCGTCGTACCGGCCGCCGACCTGGCCGTCGAGGCCGCCACGCTCGCCGCGACGCTGGCGCAGGGCCCCACCCTCGCATACGCGTCGGTCAAGGCGTCGATCGCGTTCTCGGCAACCCACCCCTTGGCGGAGTCCCTGGCCTTCGAGAGCCGGATGATGGCCCGCACCGGCGGGTCCGCGGACCATCGCAACGCAGTCGACGCTTTCGTGGCCAAGGAGAAACCGACGTTCGAAGGACGCTGACATGAGTCCACGCACCTCCCGGGATGGAGGGGCCATGCGACTGCCGCGCCGCTACGGCGTAGGCACGATGATTCTGCTGGGCACGCTCGTCGCCACCACCCTCGTCTGCTCAGGGGCGAGCGTCTCGACCGCGGCCGGAGCGGGTCGCCTCCTGCCCGACCGCATCGGCGCCAGGCCCGGTGTGCACCAGATGATCACCGTGACCTCGACACACTGGCAGACGTCGACCGCGACTCTCAGGGCCTGGCAACGCCGCGCCGATGGCAGCTGGCGCCTCGCGCATGGTCCGGTTCGCGCCGTCGTCGGGTACCACGGGTGGGTCAAGGCCGCGGATCGCGTCCAGGCCACCGGAACCACGCCAGCGGGGCGCTTCAGGCTCCCCTACGCCTTCGGACGGCTCGCCGACCCCGGGGCCCGCCTTCACTATCGGCACTTCGACCGCAACGACTGGTGGCCGTACGAGCCGAGAGACCCGGCGACCTACAACGTCTGGCAGTGGCACAAGGCCAACGGCACACGCTGGCGTGCCAACAAGGCCGAGCAGCTGTGGGACTACGGCGGCCAGTACTCGTACGGGGTGGTCATCGGCTTCAACCTGCCGAGCAGCGTCCACTACTCCCACCGCAAGGGCCAGTGGGTGGCCGACCAGCGCGCTGACACGAAGCGGGGTGGCGGGATCTTTCTGCACGTGCGCGGGGACGGGGCGACGGCGGGCTGCGTCGCGGTCGCGCGCACGCACATGCGTTGGCTGCTCCGGTGGCTACGGCCAGGGGCACACCCACAGATCGTGATGGGCCCGTACGACTACGTCCTCGGGCTGTGACCGGCCTTCCGAGAGGGAAACGTGTGGCGGCGCGCGCTTTGACAGGTCGACAATGGGCCATGGCCGAGTTGCCGACGGGGACTGTCACGATGCTGTTCTCCGACATCGCGGGCTCGACGCGGCTGCTGGGCCGGCTGGGTGCGCAGTACGCCGACGTTCTAACCGCCCAACGCTTCATCCTGCGCTCGGCGTGGCAGGTCTGGGATGGCGTAGAGATGGGCACCGAGGGGGACAGCTTCTTCGTGGTGTTCTCGGTCGCGAGTGATGCGATCAACGCAGCTCTGCAGGCTCAGCGCGAACTCCTGCAAATCGAGTGGCCAGCCGGGGAACCCGTAACGGTCCGGATGGGTGTGCATACGGGTGAGCCGACGCGCCACGAGGACGGCTACATCGGTATGGACGTACACCGGGCAGCCCGTGTGGCCGCCATCGCCAACGGCGGTCAGATCGTGCTGACCGACACCACGGCAGGCCTGGTTCGCACACACCTGCCCGAGAACGCGCAGCTCGAGGACCTTGGCCGGCACCGCCTGAAGGACCTCTCGACGCCGGAGCATTTGTTCCAGGTCACCGTCGATGGAATGCAACGCGACCTCCCGCCGGTGCGAAGCCTCGGAACCGTCAGCAGCCTCCCCAAACCTAGGACGCGCCTGATCGGACGCGATCAAGATGTGGACGACCTGATCAGGATGTTCACTGACAGCGGCGTGCGGCTGGTGACCCTGACCGGCCCGGGCGGAACCGGGAAGACGCGGCTCTCGATCTCGGTAGCGGCCAAGCTCGCGAGTTCCCTACCCGACGGCGTGTACTTCGTGCCGCTGGCCTCGGCGACGACGAGCGACGCCATGTGGACCACTCTCGGAGACCTCCTCGGGGTCGGCGAGGACCGGTCGCCGTCACAGGTGCTCGGTGCCCTCGAGCACCTCCGATGCCTGGTGGTGCTGGACAATCTCGAACAGCTCCACAGTGCCGGCGGCGTTGTCGAGGAGCTACTCGTTGGGGCGCCGCAACTGGCCATCGTCGCCACCTCGCGCGGCCCGCTTCATGTCGCCGGCGAACACACGTTCGAGGTCGCGCCTTTAATGCTGCCGCGCGACCACACAGTGGAGGCGGCTCGGGACGCAACAGCGGTCCAGCTCTTCTGCAACCACGCCAAGATGGCGCGAGCAGATTTCGAACTCACGGACGAGAACGCCTCGGATATCGCCACCATCTGTCGTCGACTGGACGGACTCCCACTCGCCATCGAGTTGGCAGCTGCCCGCAGCCGCCTGCTCTCGCCCGCAGCCCTTCTCCACCGATTGAGCTCGTCCTGGGAAACCACCAGCAAGGATGTCGACCGGCCTCAGCGCCAGCGCTCGCTGCGCGACACGATCGCATGGAGCCACAATCTGTTGGAGCCCCGGTTGCAGATCTTCTTCCGCCGGCTCGGTGCATTCCCCGGGCCTGCGGATCTCGACGCGATCGAGGCCGTGACCGAGACCGCCGGCGACGTGCTTGACGACATCTCGGCGCTCACCGACGTGGCCCTCGTCCGGATCATCGACACTCCAGCCGGAGAGCCTCGCTTCACCCTGTTGCAGACGGTCCGCGACTTCGCCCTCGATGTGATGCGACGGGCCGGCGACCTCGAGGACACGCAGCGGCGCCACGCCGAGCACTACGTCGCCCTCGCCGAAAGGACCGCGCCCCTGCTGGCGACCGCCCAGCAGCTCGAAGCCGCTGACCGGCTCGAACTGGAACACACCAACTTCCAGACCGCACTCTCGTGGTCGCTGCGCCCAGAGATGTCCACAGCCCCGCCTCCCGACGCAGCCGACCTGGGCATCCGACTCTGCGCCGCGCTCTGGTGGTTCTGGGCCAGCCAGGGGCATGTCGCCGCCGGCCAGCGCTGGTTCGCCCGGGCGGCAGAAGTCGCTGGTGACCGGGACAGCAGCGCCGTGGCGCGCATCTGGCTTGGCTTGGGAATCTGGACCACCTGGGACAGCGACGCCGGTCAATACTCAGCCAATCAGCTGCTCGAGCAGTCTCTGGAGATGGCTCGCCGTTGGGGGGACGCTCGAACGATGTCCGAAGCCGCCCTGACGCTGGCACAGTGGCACGAGGAAGTCGAGCGCTACGACCAAGCACGCGATTTCTACGAACGAGGCCTCGCGTGGGCCAACGAGGCCGGCGACGACGTCTGTCGTGCCTCGGCCCTGCACCATTATGCGTGGCTGGTCTTCGAGTCGGGTGACCATGACCGCGCGGTCGCGATGGTCACACAGGCTCAGGACATCTCGGCTCGGCTCGGAGACGAGCGCGACGTACTGACCCGGCGCCGTCAGCTCGTGGACATGACGCTTCAGTCGGGCGACGCTGAGCGCGCCAGAGACATGCTGCTCGAGCTCGTGCCCGACGTGCTCCGGGTGCGCCAACCAGCTCTGTCCATCATGGTCGTCGGCACGTTCGCCGACATCTTTCTCGCTCTCGGTGAGACCCCGTTGGGGGTCGAGCTGTTGACAGCGCGCAATCGGCACCACTTCAGCATCGGGTGGCCGGAAGCGGTCGTCCGCCAGTTCGACGGAGTCCTCGCGGAGGCGCGTGCGGCCATCGGTGACGCGGCGTTCGAAGCAGCAGCCGCACGCGGAGCAGCGCTGGATCTCCCCGACGCACTCACGCTTGCGGCCCGCAGCGCTCGGACCCACGCCGGAGAGTTCGATCCTCGCGGGGAAGCCTGACGGGACGTCAGAAGTGGCCGCCCAGAGCACGCATCAGGCCGCGTGGGGCGCCGACGTGCAGATAGCGCGACGAGGGACTGGCGCCGAACTCGACCGTGACGCAAGCTCCGTCGTGGTGACGGTTGAACCACTGGGTCAGGGTGCCGTGGCAGACACCTCCGCAGTCGAACGACTGCACGGGAAGCCGCATCTTCCTGGCCAGACGTCGCGCGAACGGGCGGTCTTTTGCGCCGTACACGTCGATGCCGTGCAGGGGCGAGTGCATGGTGACGACATACGCCGGGTCGATCCGGTCGAGAAAACGCATCAGCGCACGTGTCTCCGGCTCTGAGCCGGGGCGTGGGCCGGAGTAGTAGTTGCCGGTCAGCTTCTTCCACTTGGTCGGGAAGTTGCGGTTCAGATCGACGCCATGCGCATTGCGTCGGTGGTTTGCGAGGACGCCGTCGGGGTTGTCGCGACGCACGGCCCAGATGTGAACGCCTTTGATCGGCCTGCCGGCCATCATGGCGCTGATGACGGTGGCGCCCTCCGTCTCGTTGCCGTGCATCGCGCCGATGAGGACGACCGTCTTGGCGGCCCTGCGACTGCCCATCTCGTAGGCGCGGATCGGGTGTCCGCGGACCGACCGTCCGATCGTCCGGTGGGACAGCACGGCGTCCTTGGACGGGACGGTGGAGACCGAGGCGACCCGTTGGGTGATCCCGCGATGGGTGTCGGCGGACGAAGCCGCAGTCTCGGCCCCCAGGGCGGTCGCGACGAGTGAGGCGACGAACAGACCCCCGGCGGCACGACGGGCGCGGCGGAGCTGGGGCCGTGACCGGCGTACCGGTGCGGTCATGAGCGGATCCTCTCTCGGGCCCAGCAGTCGACGAGATGGTCGTTGACCAGGCCGGCCGCCTGCATCAGGGCGTACGCCGTGGTCGGGCCGAAGAACCGGAAGCCACGACGCTTGAGCTCCCGCGCGAGGGCGCGCGACTCGTCGGTCTGGGCCGGTACGTCGGCGAGAGTGACGGGGGCAGGGCCGGGGTCTGGCGCGAAGCTCCAGATGAGCGCGGCCAACGACTGGTCGAGGTTCAGGGCCGTGCGCGCGTTGGCCAGGGCGGCGTCGATCTTGCCGCCATGCCGGACGATGCCGGCGTCGGCGAGCAGCCGGGCGCGGTCCTGGTCGTCGTACGACGCCACGGTCTCGATGTCGAAGTCGGCGAAGGCTTTACGGAAGTGGCCGCGTTTGCGCAGGATGGTGAGCCATGACAGGCCGGACTGGAAGCCCTCGAGCGTAAGCCGCTCGTACAGGGCGTTGTCGTCGCGGATCGGCCAGCCCCACTCGTCGTCGTGGTAGGCGACGTACTCGGGCGCAGAGACGGCCCACGGACAGCGCAGACGACCGTCTGCTCCCTCCGTCGAGCCGCTGATCGTCATGGTTCGGTGGCCTGGTGACGCGGCCTGTGCTCGTCGGCGGTCCCGTCTGTCGGCAGCGGGTCGCTGGTGCGGCGGTACTCCACCGCGACCGGATGGCCGGGCTGAGCCGCCGTACGCATCTCGGTCTCGCGGGCAACGAGGTCTGCACGGAGCTGGTCGATCAGGGCGTCCACCTCGTCCATCCGGTAGCCGCGCAGCGCCGTGGTGAAGCGGATCGCCTCCAGGTCGTCGGACGTGAGCGCGCGACCGGTGGGCACGGCCCGGTCGGGTCGGTCCTCGGACGCCTCGGACATCGGCTGGTCACGACGCGCCGCCAGCACGGCGATCGCACCGATCACGATGACGAGCACGAGCACCCACAACCAGATCACGGCACCGATCGTGCCACGCTTGAGCAGCGAAGACCCGTCACAGGGGTCAAAACACAGACATCAGATGAGGAGCCGCGAGTACCGATGCAGCTGGGACGTCGTGACTTCGGTGCTGCGCAGCTTGCTGTGATGGCGATCGTCAACCGCACGCCAGACTCGTTCTACGACAGTGGCGCCACGTATGACGAAGCCGCGGCCCTGGACCGGGTCGCCCAGGTGGTCGAGGAAGGCGCCGACATCGTCGACATCGGCGGCGTCAAGGCGGGGTACGGCGAGGACGTCGACGTCACCGAGGAGCTTCGGCGGACCGCGTCGTTCGTGAGCGCTGTGCGATCGGCATACCCCGATCTCGTGATCAGCGTCGATACCTGGCGCGCGCAGGTGGCCCGCGAGCTCTGCCAGCGTGGGGCCGACCTGCTCAACGACACGTGGGCGGGCGCCGATCGCGAGGTGGCCGAGGTGGCTGCCGAGTTCGGCGCGGGGCTGGTATGCAGCCACACCGGGGGTCTCGGCCCGCGCACCGACCCCCACCGGGTGGCGTACGACGACGTGGTGGCGGACGTGATCACCACCGTGACCCGGTTGGCCGAACGTGCCGTGAGTGTGGGGGTCTCGCGCGACCGGATCCTCATCGACCCCACGCACGACTTCGGCAAGAACACGCGGCACTCACTCGAGCTGACTCGGCGGCTCGACGAGCTCGTCGCCACCGGGTGGCCGGTGCTGGTGGCGCTGTCGAACAAGGACTTCGTGGGCGAGACACTCGACCTGCCGACGGAGCAACGGCTCTCCGGCACACTCGCCGCGACAGCGATCTCGGCCTGGCACGGGGCGCGGGTGTTCCGGGCCCACCAGGTGGCCGAGACGCGCCAGGTGATCGACATGGTCAGCTCGATTCGCGGTCTTCGCCCTCCTGCCCGCACCGTCCGCGGCCTCGCCTGACCTTCTCGGTTGAACCGTGAGTGGTGGCTCCTTGAACGGTCAGTTGTGGCTCCTTGAACCGCCAGTTGTGGCTCCTTCAGGCGGCGCACATCGAGGTTCACATCAGGGTCGACGCGCGATGGCCGCCATCCGGCCGTTGGTGACGCGAAGAAGATCCGCAGGCGACAGCTCCACGTCCAAGCCACGTTTCCCGGCGGAAACCAGGATCGTGTCGTACGACGCCGCCGTCTCATCGAGAAGTACGTCCGGCCGCGTACGTCCACCGAGCGGCGATATACCGCCCAGAACCGATCCGCTCACCCGCTCAGCGACCGCGGCCGGCGCCATCATGACCTGCTTCTCCCCGAGCGATCTCGCCACCGCCTTCAGATCCAGCTGCCGGGACACTGGTATGACGATCAGGACGTGCCTCCGACCTGCCACGACCAAGAGGGTCTTGAAGACACGATCGGGCTCGACCCCCAGCGCCCGTGCCGCTTCCACGCCGTACCCGAGTACGAGGCTGATCGTCTCGTCGTGGGCATAACGATGTATGACGTGTTCAACACCCGCCTTAACCAGGCGGGCCACACCGGGCGTGGCCGCCGTACCACGCGCAGGCTTGTTCTTCGTCACGGCTCAACGAGGGGTCAGTCGGGGCGGTGGGGGGTGATGTCATGGGGGCTGTGGGGGCCGGGCTCGCCGTGCTGAGAGGCCGCAAGGGCCGCCGCTCGTTCGCGCCGGGCCTCGACCATGATCGCCACCGCCTCGTCGACGTCGTCGGTCACCCGCAGCAGCGCGACGTCCTTCTCCCCGACTTTCCCGCCACCGAGCACGGCAGCACGGATCCAGTCCACGAGCCCGCCCCAGTACTCGCTGCCCACGAGCACGATCGGGAACGACGTCACCTTCTGGGTCTGCACCAGGGTCACGGCCTCGAAAACCTCGTCGAAGGTGCCGAAACCGCCGGGCAACGCGATAAAGCCCTGGGCGTACTTGACGAACATCGTCTTGCGCGCGAAGAAGTACCGGAAGTTGATCCCGATGTCCGCCCAGCCGTTGAGTCCCGACTCGAACGGCAGCTCGATGCCGAGCCCGACCGAAACGCCACCGGCCTCGGACGCACCACGGTTGGCCGCCTCCATCGATCCCGGCCCACCGCCGGTGATGACCGCGAAGCCCGCACCCACGAGCGCCGCGCCCAGCGCGATACCCAGCTCGTACTCCGCATCCTCCGGCTTGGTCCGCGCCGAGCCGAACACCGAGATGGCCGGCCCGAGCTCAGCGAGCGTGCCGAACCCCTCGACGAACTCCGCCTGGATGCGCAGCACCCGCCAGGGGTCGGTGTGGACCCAGTCGCTCGGGCCGCGCGAGTCGAGAAGATGCTGGTCGGTCGTCGACGACAACACCTGACGCCGGCGGGTGATCACCGGACCGCGGCGGTGCTCGCGACCGTTTCCGGGTACGGAGTTGGTCATGATGCCAACCTAGCGGCCATCCGACCGGCGTCTGGTCAGCCATGCGGCCCGCTTCGGGTCAGCCGTTACGACCTGGTCAGGTCAGCCAGGCGGTCATCTGGTCCAGGCAGGAGCGCAGGTGTGCCAGCGGCACGAACTCCCCTTGGGTGTGCGCGAGCTCGGGGTTACCCGGCCCGAAGTTCACCGCGGGGATGCCCATCGCGCTGAACCTGGCCACGTCGGTCCAGCCGAACTTCGGGTTCGCGGTCCCACCGACGACGTCCACGAAAGCCGCGGCTGCGGGCAGGTGCAGCCCGGGCCTGGCGCCGGGCGCAGCGTCGACGACCTCGACGTCGAAGCCGGAGAACACCTCGCGCAGGTGCGCCTCCGCCTCGACCACCGAACGGTCGGGCGCGAAGCGGTGGTTGATCGTCACGGCGCACGAGTCGGGGACCACGTTCCCGGCCACCCCGCCGACGATGCCCACCGCGTTGAGCCCCTCGCGGTAACGCAACCCGTCGACCTCGGGCTCTCGCGGTTCGTATGCCGCTAGCCGGTCGAGCACCTCGCGCGCCGCGTGGATCGCGTTGACGCCGTTCCACGAGCGCGCCGCGTGGGCACGGGTGCCCGACGTGGACACGGCGACGGTGATCGTGCCCTGGCAGCCGGCCTCGATGACGGCGTTGGAAGGCTCCATGACGACGGCGAAGTCGCCGCGGAGGATCTCGTCGCGCACCGCGGCGATCAGCGTCAGCCCGTTGCGCTCGGCCTCGACCTCCTCGGCCTCGTAGAACACGTAGGTGAGGTCACGCGTCGGCTGGTCGAGCGTGGCAGCAAGCTGCAAGGCCACGGCCACTCCCCCTTTCATGTCGCAGGACCCGAGTCCGTGCAAGGCTCCGTCCTCGATCCGGGACGGCAGGTTCGCGTTGACCGGCACCGTGTCGACATGCCCCGCGATGACCACCCGCTCGTCCCGCCCGAGCGTCGTACGCGCCACGAGAGAGTGCGAGTGCCGCCACAGCTCCAACCACGGGACGGGTGACAACGCCTGCTCGATCGCATCGGTGATCGACTGCTCGTTGCCGCTGACGGACTCGATGTCGACCAGCGCGGCGGTCAGGTCGACGATGTCCTGGTGAGGGTCGAGGGCTGTCATGCCCGCCATTGTGGCGGACCGCTCCGACGGGCTGCCTTCCGGCGCCACAGACGATCGGACAGCGGGACGTTCGGCGCGCCCGTGAGCCGGCTGCTCCCCACGACTGGGTAGCGTTGGCGGGGTGACTGACACGACCTCCGCCGCGTGGGGCTTCGGCCTGGCGACGTACGACGCTGACGGCGTCCTGCTCGACGTATGGTTCCCGGACCCTGCCCTGGGTACGCCGTCGGCCGACTACCACGTGCCCAGCGCGCTGGCATCGCTCGAGGGCCATGACCCCGTTCGTGACGTCCACCGGTCCGTGCAGCATGTCGTCATCGACGACCTGGCCTCCGCCCCGCGTGACAGCGCCGACGTCTGGCTCCGCCTGCACCTGCTCAGCCACCGCCTCGTCGCCCCGCACGGACAGAGCATGGAGGGCGTCTTCGGCCTGCTTACGAATGTCGTCTGGACCAACCTGGGTGCCTGCGCGGTCAACGGGTTCGAGCACACCCGGCTGCGAGCGCGTGAGTCGGACAAGGACATCACGGTGCTGGGCATCGACAAGTTTCCGCGGATGACCGACTACGTCGTGCCGACCGGCGTCCGGATCGCCGACGCAGCCCGCGTGCGGCTGGGCGCACACCTCGCCGAGGGCACGACGGTCATGCACGAGGGTTTCGTGAATTTCAACGCCGGGACACTGGGCGTCTCGATGGTCGAGGGACGGATCTCCGCCGGTGTGGTCGTCGGGGACGGGTCCGACGTGGGTGGTGGTGCGTCGATCATGGGCACGCTGTCCGGCGGCGGCACCGAGGTCGTCTCGATCGGCCGCCGGTGTCTGCTCGGCGCCAACGCCGGCATCGGCATCTCGCTCGGTGACGACTGCGTCGTGGCGGCCGGTTGCTACGTCACAGCCGGTACCAAGCTGACCCTGCCCGACGGTTCGGTGGTGAAGGCACGTGAGCTGTCGGGCCAGTCCGGGTGGCAGTTCTGGCAGAACAGTGTGACGGGGGCCGTCGAGGCCAGGCGGCGCGACGGCAGCGGGATCGAGCTCAACGCCGCCCTGCACAGCAATGCGTAGCTGGCGCCTGCTCACCACCGGAGTCATCGTCCTGGCCCTCCTCGCCGGCGGAGCGTACTTCGCCGTCCAGCACGGGCTCGGTCCGCTGCCGGACCCGAAGCACTGCCTGGCGAAGGTCGACGGTTACACCGTCGAGATGTCGACCGAGCAGGCAGAGAACGCCTCGATCATCGCCGCCGTCGCCGAGCGCCGCGGCCTACCTGCGCGTGCCATCTCGATCGCCATCGCAACCGCCTACCAGGAGTCCAAGCTGCGCAACCTCGACAGCGGCGACCGCGACTCCGTCGGGTTGTTCCAGCAACGGCCGAGCCAGGGGTGGGGAACGGTCAAGCAGATCAGGAACCCGTACTACGCCGCCAATGCCTTCTATGACGCGCTGGTCAAGGTCGATGGCTACCAGTACATGGCCATCACCAAGGCCGCCCAGGCGGTGCAGCGATCGGCTTTCCCCGATGCGTATGCCGCTCACGAACGGGACGGGCGCGCGATCGCGTCGGCCATGTCGGGGTACAGCCCGGCCTCCTTCAGCTGCACAGCCGATCCAATCAACCTGCCCTCGCAGGACATCACCGCGTCTGGACTCACGCCGCGAGCGGAAGCCGTCCGTGCCGACATCCGGAAAGCCTTCGGCGACCTGCCGATGGGCGGGTTCGAGCCCGGCGGCGTGACCACAGGACACATGACCGGGTCCGCCCACTACGAGGGCCGTGCTGTCGACGTCTTCTTCCGCCCGGCCGGCGCGGACAACACCCGGCGTGGCTGGGTGCTCGCCCAATACCTCGTCGCCAACGCATCGCGCCTCAAGATCGCGAACGTCATCTTCGACGCGAAGATCTGGTCGGCCGGGTCGAAGTCCACAGCCGGCTGGCGCAGCTACGACCCCGGCTTTTCCGGCAACGAGACAGCCGCCACCAAGGCGATCCTGCTCCACCGCGACCACGTGCACGTCGACGTCGGCTGAGGCGCCGGAAGGCCCGGTCGCTAGCTGTGCACCGACAAGCGGGTGCAGGCAGCTTCGACCCGCTCGTCGGTCGCCGTCAGCGCCACCCGGACGTGTCGGGCGCCCTGTGGTCCATAGAAGTCCCCTGGGGCCACCAGGATGCCCCGGTCGGCAAACCACTGGACGGTGGCCATGCAGGGCTCGTCCCGAGTGACCCACAGGTACAACGACGCCTCGGAATGATCGATCCGGAAGCCGGCATGCTGCAACGCGCGATGCAGCATGCCGCGGCGCTCGAGGTAGACCTCGCGCTGCTCCTCGATGTGTCCGTCGTGGTCGAGTGCAGCCCGCATCGCCACCTGGACCGGGCCGGGCACCATCAGACCCGCATGCCGACGGACCTCACGGAGCTCGCTGACGAGCGACGGGTCACCCGCCACGAAGCCGGCGCGGTAGCCGGCCATGTTGGACCGCTTCGACAGCGAGTGGACCGCCAGCACCGAGTCGAGCGAGCCCCCGTTGACCGCCCGATCGAGCACCGACACGGGCTCGGTCTCCCAGGCACACTCGAAGTAGCACTCGTCGGCAGCGACGACCGCACCCCGTTCGCGCGCCCAGGCGATTACTTTGCGCACATGATCGGGAGGCAGCACGCGACCGGTCGGGTTGGCCGGTGAGTTGAGCCACACCAGGGGGACGTCGAGCGGCCCTACGGACAGCGTTGCGTCACTGGCGAGATAGTCGGCGCCGGCGAGCAGGGCGCCCACGGCGTACGTCGGGTAAGCGATCGCCGGGATGAGAACCGTCTGGCCCGTGCGTACGCCGAGCTGGGCGGGCAGTGAGGCGACGAGCTCCTTGGAACCCACCGTCGGCAGCACGCTGTCGTGGTCGAGGCCGATCGAGCCGCAGCGGCGGTGCAGGTAGTCGATGATCGAGGTGCGCAGCTCCGGGGTTCCCCCCACGGTCGGATAGCCCGGGGAGTCCGCGGCCGACCGCAGCGCCTTCTGCACGACCTCGGGTGTGGGATCGACCGGAGTGCCGACCGACAGGTCGACGAGGCCGTCCTGATGTGCCGCGGCACGCTCCTTGAACGGGATCAGCCGGTCCCACGGGAAGTCCGGGAGCCGGGCAGAGACCGACAGCGCCGCCGACCCGTCACGGGTTGGCGGCGCGGAGGTCGGGCGGCCTGACGAGGTCACTACCCCTCTTGCTCCTGGGGCGGGAGCACGGCGATGATCGGGTGGTCCTTGTCGATGACGCCGAGCTTGGCTGCACCCCCGGGAGAGCCGAGGTCGTCGAAGAACTCGACGTTCGCCGCGTAGTACTCCTTCCACTTCTCCGGAGTGTCGTCCTCGTAGAAGATGGCCTCGACCGGACAGACCGGTTCGCACGCGCCACAGTCGACACACTCATCCGGGTGGATGTAGAGCATGCGCTGGCCTTCGTAGATGCAGTCGACGGGACACTCGTCGACGCAGGCCCGGTCCTTCAGGTCCACGCATGGCTGCGCGATGACGTACGTCACCTAGTCCTCCTCGTTCACGATCCGGCACTCCGCTGTACGGCGATGGGTGCCTCGACTCCCACTAGTATCTACGTTCGGCCGCCAGCCGCAGAATCCAGGTCCAGTCCATGGAGTCCCATGCCCCTCCACGCCGGTCTCGTCGGTCAACGCGTCGTCGTACGGCGGCGGCTCCCCGGCGAACGGGGGCCGACCGGGGGCCCCGCCATGACGGACGTGCTCGGCGTGCTCGAGAGCTGGTCCGCGACCTCCCTCACGATACGCCGCCAGGACGGTGAGCTCGTCACCATCGAGCGTCAGCACATCGTCACCGGCAAGCCGGTCCCGCCACGTCCGTCCACGCGGTTCCGTATCAGCCCAGAAGAGCTCGAACGCGTCTGCCAGCGCGGGTGGCGGGCGGCGGCCGAACAGGCGCTGGGCGACTGGACCTTGCGCGCCGCGAACGGATTCACCGGCCGCGCCAACTCAGTGCGGGTCGGCGGTGACCCAGGCGTGCCTCTCGAGGAAGCCATCCTGGAGGTGGAGCGGTTCTATGCCGCCCATGGGCTGCCGTCGCTGGCTCAGGTCGTCGTCGGCTCGACCGGCCAGCATGACTTCGAGGAGCGCGGCTGGCAGCCCGCCCAGTCCGGAGCGGACCCGATCGTGCAGGTCGCGTCGGTGGCCCAGGCTCGTCGGCTGACGGCGCCGGCGCACGCCCGCACCGTCGCCGTCACCGTCGACGACTCGGTCGGTGCCGAGTGGCTGCGCCTGTACGACAGGGCGGCAGGCCTCGACCCCGCGGTGGTGCAGCAGGTACTCCAGTCGGGCGACGCCGTCGCCTTTGCCCGCATCGGGGACCCGCCCATCGCCATCGGCAGGGGGGTCGTCACCGGAGACTGGCTCGGCCTGCAAGCGGTCGAGGTCGCGCCCGTTCATCGCCGGCAAGGGCTGGCGACGGCCGTGGTCGACGCCCTGCTCGAATGGGGCGCGTCACACGGCGCCCTGTCGGCCTACCTCCAGACGCGCCCGGACAACGTCGCCGCCGTGCGGCTGTATGCCGGCTTCGGTTTCACGACCCACCACTCCTACCGCTACCTGGGCCCGCCGGGCTGAGACGGCAGCGCCGGAAAATCCTGGCGCCCGGACGCCGCGGAACTGCGCCCGCTCAGCGGCAGCGCACCCGGTCCAGCGGGACATAGGTCGCATGGGTGCGTTCGGTTCGCTTGTGGCCGCCCTGTTTGAGCACCCTGGTGACGTCGTACTCGAAGCCGGCCACGCCGTCGCGCGGGACGCACGACTTCCGGGTGTTCGTGACGATCTGCGGCTGCACGACGTTGTAGCGCGACGACGTCAACGCACGCACGGTCCAGTACGGCGTGCTCCACATCTCGACGTGGGCGGTGCGGGCCGAGGAGCTCTTGCGGCCGACAGCGTCGACGTAGGCGCGGATGTACACGCCGTAAGGCGAGGTGTTGGCGAAGACGAGGTCGGTGCCCGGTGGTTCGACCTGCGCGTCGAAGCCGGGGGCGAACGTGTCGGAGTAGATCCGGGCGTTCGTGTGCATCGGGATGTCGAGCCCTGCGTAGAAAGCTGCGTCATACGCCATGGACGCGACGAAAGACCCTGCCGGGGACCCGTTCGACCCGACGCGGTGAAGAAAGCTGAACGTCTGGCCCGGACGCACCAGCACGCCGTCGAGCCGCCGCAGCGTGGTCGTGGGGTCGGTTCGGTCCCCAGCCCTGAACCGAACGGTCGAGGCGGAGATCTGCTGGCTGATCCTCATCAGCCGCAGGTCGCCTGTGCTGAGGCGGGGGTTGTCGGCCGTGGGCGTGGCGCGCGCGACGCGCTTGGCACCTCGGGACCCGACGGCCTCGAGCACTGCCTTGGCCAGATCTCCCGGTGCGACGGTGACACCGCTGCTGCCCGGGACGATCACCGGCCGGTCTCCCCTGAACGAGATCCGCGCGTTGACCGGGCGGTGCGGCAGCTGCTTCATCGCTGGACGTGCCCTCTCGAAGAGCTTGGCCTGGTCCACCGACAACCGAAGGCCCTGCGTGCCCGGCAACGCCTGCAGCGCCGGTGCGAACTGGCGCACCGTCAACGTCATGACCGAGTCGGCGACCTTGATCTGAACCGGTCCGGCGACGGCCTCGCGGGCGACGGTCTCCTGGAACCTGGTCGCCATACCCACCGTCACGTGCGGCTGGATGGTGTCGATCGCCAGGCTGACCCGGTCGTCGCCGGCGATGATCGCTTGTTTGAACCGTTCACCGCTGCTCTGGTAGTCGACGGCGCGGCCCGCACGTCCGATCGACATCTTTGGCTGGCCACTGCCGAACGACACGCGAGAGTCGACCGGCCTGCGCTCGACGTGCTGGGCCACCTTGTGCAGGCTGGCGACGAGGGCGGCGCTGTCCAGGTCGACCACGGGATCGAGCGAGTCGCCGCCGGTCAGCACGTGCAGCATGTGGCGTGGGTCCCACGGGCTGCCGCCGAGGGCCTGGTCCAGCGTCGCGTCGATGTCGAACGTCAGCCCGGCCCGCTGTGGATCGATCGCGTAGGTCTTGCCTCCCGCGCTGACTTCGATCGAGCCCTCCAGGCGCGGAGCGAGCTTCTCCTGGAGGACGGTGCGGGCCCGGTCGGGGCTCATCCCGCCGACATCCACCTCGGCGACGGTGGTCCCTGCCGGTAGCTTGTTACCCGCGACGAGATAGCCCACGCCGTACAGCGCGCCGATGACCGCGGCGACCCCGACAACGAAGATCACGCCGAACCTCAGGTCGTGGGTCTTGGGCAGGTCGTCGAGGTAGACCTTCCGCCGCGGCCAGAGCCTCACTGGGGCCGCCCCCCGAACGATGCCACGCTGATGACCGCCGCCACCGACACCAGCAGGTAACCGAGTCCCAACCCGTCCTGCGCCAGCAGGTAGTCACCCTCGGGGCGACCGGCGAGGACGAGCCCGGTGCCGACGATCCAGCCTGCTGCCGCTGCCAGACCGAGGCCGCGGGCCAGGAGCCGTCCGAACAGCACGATCGACGCGGAGGCGGCCACACCCAGGACCAGCCCCCAGGGAATCGAGATGAAGTCGGGTCGCCAGATGAGACGCGACACGACGGCGGACAGGACCCCCACGCCGGCGGACGCCGCCGCCAGGACGACCGCCGCCGTGGCAAACCCCGCCCGCGAATCCGGCGCGCGAAACCGGGACGCCGGTTCCTCGGCCGCCATACCCGACCTGGCCGAGCGGTCCCGTGTCACCGTCCTGCCCGATGGCACGGATCAGACCACGCCGGAGAACAGGTCACTCTCATGGCCATCCGCATCGCGCTTGCCGGGAGTGCCCTTGACCAGGCGGTAGGACTCGATGCCCCACACATGGTTGCCGACGTTGTTCGACAGCGCGAAGAACGGACCGTCGACGGCGATCTGGGTGGCGTGTGCACGCATCGCATCCAGCTTCTTGTCCACATAGTCCAGGCCGTCGACGGTCGTGGTGATGTACTCGTCCGGCGTCACGAAAGACGGCAGCTCTCCATCGGGGTCCATCCCCTCGAACGTCGTCATGTCGCCGGAGGCGCGCAGCCGGCGCAACCCCTCGCGCATGCGTTGCTCGGACATCGCGTTCCAGTAGATCTTCGGCACCTCCCACGCCTCGCCCAGGTCCGGCCGGTAGCTCGGCACGGCGGCCAGCATGCTGCCGTACATCGCCACCCGGTGCGCCTGGATGTGGTCGGGGTGGCCGTAACTTCCGTTCTCGTCGTATGTCGTCATCACCTGCGGCCTGATCTCGCGGATCACCTTGACGAGATGGTTGGACGCCTCGACCAGGTCGGCTGCCCAGAACGCGTCGTCGCGGATCTTCTCGGGTGGGATGGCCCGACCTCGGTCGTCGACCGCCATACCCGTGTCTCGATAGCGGCCCGGTCCCCCCAGGAACCGGTGGTCGGTGACGCCCAGGATCTGCATGGCCTCGGCCAGCTCGCCGATGCGGTGCTCGCCGAGACCGTCGGAGTGGTGGGCAGCCAGGTGTTCGAGCTCGGGGATCAGCACCTCACCCTCTTCGCCGAGGGTGCACGTGACGAGCGCGACGTGTGCTCCCTCGGCAACGTACTTGGCCATCGTGGCGCCGTTCCCGATGGCTTCGTCGTCCGGATGGGCGTGGACCAGGAGCATGCGCCGTTCAGGCAGCGGGTCGGCTGTCATGCCACCCAGCCTACGGCGCAGCCTGTTGGCCGGCCGCGCGCCACACCCCACTCACCCCTGGCGACGACGTGGCTCGTTCGGCAGCTGGGTGGATGCGGAGGTGTCGACCAAGGGAGACGACTCCTCGATCCAGGCGTCGGTGTCGCGCAGGAGCTCCTCGACATCGGCGAGGGGGGCATCCGTGTGGACGACGTAGACGACGTCCTCTCCGTCGTCCTCGCCCGCGAATCGCTCCTTGGCCAGGCCTGCGTCGAAACCACCGGTCGTCAGCACGGCGACCAGCTCTTCAGCGTGGTCGGCGTCGTGAAACGTGACGCGCAGCGGCACGTGCTCCTCCATCGTCGGTCGGGATTCGTGCGTCTCGACTCTACGGCGAGGCTGCCCTGATCGCCGGGAGTCGGTCGACGAGTGCGGCAAGGGCCAGGGCCGAGCGGTCGGGCTCACCTCGCGTCCGCAGCTGCAGCATTCCCGGGTCGCCCGCTGCCTGTCCGGCGGCGATGACGTCGAGGGAGCGCTGCAGCCGAGGCGCGACGTGGTCGAGGATCTCGGCGGCTGCCACCCCGGAGTACGCCGCCGCCATCACCTCGAGCCGAACCGCGCTGACCGATGCCCCCACGTCGCGAAAGAGCGGCACCCAGTTCCAGGCCGCGAACGCCAGGTCGTCGATCGGACGGCCGGGCCCTGCCATGTCCCAGTCGAAGACACCGACCACTCGCTCACCATCGGCCGAGCTGCTCAACGCCACGTTGTAGGGCGCGAAGTCGTGGTGACAGATGATCTCGTCAGTGCCGAGCGCTCGGTGGGTGGTTCGCCAGGTACCGGAGGGCCGGTACTCCGCCACGGCATCATGGAACCGGCGGAGCCAACGCATGGCGTCAGCCAGTGTGTCTTCGTGGACGACCTCCGTGTCGACGTCCGGAACGCGGCCGGGCAGATATCCGAGCACCTCGCGGCCGCGCGCGTCCGCACCGTAGACCGGCGGCACCTCGACCAGGCCGGATCGCCGCAGGTGTGCGACCAGACGGTGCACCGAGGCGGACCAGGGACCGGTTGCGCGTCGTACCGTCGGCCCGATCCGGCGCGCCCCGCCGACGTTGCCGCCGTCCAGGAGGTGACCGTCGAGCAGCCGCTCGCGCAGCTCGGGCAGGAACGGCCGGTCCGCCTCCAGCCAGGCGACGTCGTCGAGCTCCTCCGGTCCGAGCCAACGCACAGCGTCGTGCTCGTGCGGGACGGGGTCGCCGGAGGCCAGCCGTGCGACCTTGACCGTCATCGTGTAGCCAGGCTTGATCGGCACCCGCCCGCCGAGCGAACCGACGATCTCGATCGCACAGCCGAGCTCCTCACGGATTTCCCGCACCACCGCGTCCTCGGCGGTCTCGTCCACGTCGACCTTGCCACCCGGAAGCTCCCAGCCGCCGGCCACGTCGGTCGGCTGGACGCGTCGAGCGGCCAGCACCCGGCCGTGCCGCACGATCGCGGCGGCCACGACGTCGACGTCGTCGGATGGCAGCGAACCCGTCACGCCGTGCAGCGTCGCACATCCCGACAGATCGGGGGATTCTCTGGGATGCGGGGAGGGACTCGGCACTTGGGCAGACCAACCATCGGGATGTTGACGTGCCTGTCTGAAATCTCACACGACCTCGACGTTCGCGGCCGTCGGCCCAGCGGTAAAGTGCGAGGAGTCGAGGACGCTCAGCGGCTGATGTTCGTCAATCGCGTGGCGTGTTGGCTTCGTACCCCTCGATCGACGCGCCCCTGACGAGCCGAAGGAAGCCGAATGTCCACTGGAGTGATGGGTCCGGGGCGTGCCCGGGTCCAAGCCAAGACGCTGCGCCAGGACCGTTGGTGGCTCGCGCCGCTGACGACATTCGTCGTCTTCACCGCATTCGTCATCTATGCCACGTGGCGGGCTTTCTCCGGCTCGGACTACTACTCGGCCCCGTACATCTCGCCGTTCTACTCCCCGTGCCTCACCAACGACTGCGTCGCCGGCTCGTCGGACTTCGGCCAGCCGTTCTCGTGGTGGCAGCTTTCGCCGGCCCTGCTCATCCTGATCTTCCCGCTGGGCTTCCGGATGACCTGCTACTACTACCGCAAGGCGTACTACCGAGCGTTCTGGCTGTCGCCGCCGGCCTGCGCCGTCGCTGAACCACACGGCAAGTACACCGGCGAGACGCGGCTGCCCCTGATCCTGCAGAACATCCACCGCTACTTCTGGTACGCCGCGATCGTCGTCTCGCTGATCCTGACGTATGACGTCGTGCTGGGTTTCCGCGATGCGGACGAGAACTGGGGCCACATGGGTCTCGGCACCGTCATCATGATCGTCAACATCGTGCTCATCTGGCTCTACACGCTGTCCTGCCACTCCTGTCGCCATGCGGTCGGCGGGCGACTGCGGCACTTCTCCAAGCACCCGGTCCGCTACAAGCTCTGGACCGCGGTGTCCAGGCTCAACCTGAGCCATGCCCGCTACGCCTGGCTCTCGTTGTTCTCGGTGGCCCTGACCGACCTGTACATCTATCTGCTCGCCCAAGGCACTTTCGACGACCCGAGGTTCTTCTGAGCATGTCCACCACTGACCATCCCCACGGGCCGGACGAGAACCGGCACCCCATGACCGGAAACATCACCTCGAACCAGACTGGCGCGCAGGACAGCCACGGCTTCGAGGAGCACGAGTACGACGTCGTCGTGATCGGCGCCGGCGGCGCGGGCCTACGTGCCGCGATCGCCGCCCACGACGCCGGCGCGCGGGTCGCCATCGTCTGCAAGTCCCTGCTCGGCAAGGCGCACACCGTGATGGCCGAGGGCGGCATCGCCGCGGCCATGGGCAACCTCTGGGAAGAGGACAACTGGCAGGTGCACTTCCGCGACACCATGCGCGGCGGGAAGATGCTCAACAACTGGCGGATGGCGCAGCTGCACGCCCAGGAGGCGCCGGAGCGCGTCATCGAGCTCGAGGAGTGGGGCGCCCTCTTCGACCGTCTCGACAACGGGCTGATCTCCCAGCGAGACTTCGGCGGCCACCGCTACGCACGACTCGCCCACGTGGGCGACCGCACCGGTCACGAGATGATCCGGACGCTGCAGCAGCGTGCGGTCGCCCTCGGCATCGATGTGTTCATGGAGTGCACGGTCACCGAGCTCCTCAAGGATGGCGAGCGGATCTCCGGTGCGTTCGCCTACTGGCGGGAGTCCGGTCGGTTCGTCGTCTTCGAGGCGCCGTCGGTGATCCT
>JANLYC010000438.1:0-4808 GCA_031365435.1 Nocardioidaceae bacterium | reverse complement strand
CGCAGGTCGAGCTCAGTGACGGCGTCCGTGTCAGGCACGTGGTCGCAGGACCTTTCGAGGGCCTGAGCAAGGGTGAGCTGCCCGGCCAGCTGTGCACGTTCGCCCGTGAGGTCCTGCGCACCGAGGCCTCCTACGCACCGGGCTACTACGACATGATCCACTCGCACTACTGGCTGTCCGGCCAGGTCGGCGCGCTCGCCCGCGACCGCTGGGGAATCCCCCTCGTGCACTCGATGCACACCATGGCGAAGGTCAAGAACCGCCTCCTCGCCACCGATGACACCCCCGAACCGATCGCACGGGTGATCGGTGAGGAGCAGGTGGTCGACGCGGCCGACCTCGTCATCGCGAACACGAGCGACGAACGGCAGCAACTTGTCGATCTGTACGCCGCCGCACCCGACCGGCTGCGCGTCATCTCGCCCGGCGTCGATCTCAACGTCTTCGCTCCCGGTGACCGCGAGGCCGCTCGTGGTCGCCTCGGCCTGCGCGCCGATGACCTCGTGGTGGCATTCGTCGGCCGGATCCAGCCGCTCAAGGCGCCGGACGTGGTGATCAGGGCCGCCGCCGACCTGGTGCGCAGGCGTCCGGACCTGCGCAGGCGCCTGGTCGTACCGATCATCGGGGGCCCGTCCGGGTCCGGTCTGGACAAGCCCGACGGTCTCATCGACCTGGCGGCCGACCTCGGGATCGCCGACGTCGTCCGGTTCGTCGCTCCTGTCGAGCAGGTGCGTCTGGTCGACTACTACCGCGCAGCGTCCCTCGTGTGCGTGCCGTCATACAACGAGTCCTTCGGGCTCGTGGCCATCGAGGCTCAGGCCTGCGGCACCCCGGTGGTCGCCGCCAACGTCGGCGGCCTCCCGACTGCGGTCGCCGACGGAGTGAGCGGCATCCTCGTCGACGGGCATGACCCGGCCGACTACGCCCACGTCTTCGAACGGCTGCTGACAGACGGCGCGGCCCTCGAGGCGTTGCGCGAGAAGTGTGGCGACCACGCACAGCAGTTCGGCTGGGCACGCACCACCCAGCTCACGCTCGAGGCCTACCGGGACGCGGCAACCTCCATGCGGGCCGAGGCGCTCGCCGCCGTCGAATGACCCGGGACGATCCCGCACCTCACGGCGCCGACCCGGCCGGCCCCGACGGGCCGGACGACATCACGGCATTGCGCGCTGAATCCATTGCGACGATTCGCCGGGCGCTGTCCGAGGCAGAGCTCGACGCCACGGAGCCGCGGCCCGGAGTCTTCGTGTTCGACCTGCCCGGGGAGCGCAAGCTGTCGACCCCGTGCCAGATCGTGGTGGGGGACCACGCGCTTGCGGTCCATGCGTTCGTCTGCCGCAACCCCGACGAGAACCACGAGGCCGTCTACCGTTGGCTGCTCAGCCGCAACCTCCGGCTTTACGGTGTCGCGTTCGGCGTCGACTACGCCGGCGACATCTTTCTCGACGGGCGCTTCTCGTTGACCTCGGTGACTCCCGCCGAGGTCGATCGGCTGCTCGGCTCGGTGCTGACGTATGCCGACGAGTCCTTCAACGCGATCCTCGAGCTCGGCTTCGCCTCGTCGATCCGCAGGGAGTGGGAGTGGCGCCTTTCGCGGGGTGAGTCGACCCGCAACCTCGAGGCTTTCCGCGGGTGGCTCGAGCGCGGACACGAGCCACCAGCCTGAAGTCAGACACTCCGAGCCAAGGTGACGGCGAAACGTTCCTCGGCGTCGGTCCACCAGTATTCGGGCGCGAACCCGGCTCGGCTGAGCTCGGCATCGAGCCCCTCTCGACGGAACTTGGCCGAGATCTCCGTGCGCATGCTCTCCCCTGCCGCGAACGCGACCTCGAGGTCGAGCGCCGGCACTTCGACCACCATGTCGCGCGATGCCACGAGGTGCATCTCGATCCATTCGGCATCGTCGTCCCAGATCGCCCGGTGCTCGAAAGCCTCGACATCGAAGTCAGCTCCCAGCTCACGGTTGAGCACCCGAAGCACGTTGCGGTTGAACTCCGCTGTCACGCCGCTCGTATCGTCATAGGCGGCAACCAGGGTCTGCGGTGCCTTCACCAGATCCGCTCCGAGCAGCAGCCACTCATCCGGATCGAGCACGGCACGGACGGAGTCGAAGAAGGTCGCGCGCTCACCGGGCAACAGGTTCCCGATCGTGCCTCCCATGAATGCGACCAGGCGAGGGGACGATGCGCTGAGTCGGTCGAGGTGCTCGGTGAAATCGGCGACGACGCCCTGCACGGACACGCCGGGATAAGCGTCGGTCAGCGCGGCGACCGCGACGTCGAGAGCGGCCACGGAGACGTCCAGGCAAACCAGCTGCTGCAGGGTTCCGTGGTCGCGGAGTGCGTCGAGGAGCAGCCGCGTCTTTTCCGACGAACCCGACCCGAGTTCGACGAGACTGGCAGCGTCGGTGCGTTTGGCGATGTCGACCGCGCGCAGGTCGAGGATCTGTCGCTCGGCGCGCGTCGGGTAGTACTCCGGCAGCCGGGTGATCTCCTCGAACAGCTCGCTGCCGCGGGCGTCGTAGAACCATTTGGGCGGCAGCCACTTAGGGGCGGCGGTGAGGCCGGCGAGGGCGTCGACGCGCAGTGCGCGTTCGGCGGCTGCGGGTTCGAAATGGACGTCGATGCGTGTGTCGGTCATGGGAGATCCTCGGCGGTCGCGGCCGGTGAGCCGGTGGGGGCTGGAGTGATGGGGAGGACCTGGATGGCACCGGGCTGCGCCAGCAGGAGGTGGTGGTCAGGAATTTCCCGCCACGCTTCGTCACCGGGCTCGAGAGGTTCGGAGCTGACGATGACGTGATCGTGGCCGTCTCGGACCCACAGGGCGTGGGTCCAGGTCGTCGCCGCGATGGTGCTGCCGTCGGTGAGCAGGAGGTTGAGTCGAGCGGCTGGGGCAGTCTCGGTGACGTCCAGGACGACCTCGACCAGCGCGTCCCCGAGCCCCTGGCCCTTGCGCAGCCGGCCCCGCACCAGGGCCCACAACAGCGCGGAGTCGGTGGCCGCAGGCAGGGTCAGCAGATCGGCTGTGGGAAGGTCTGCTGCCAGGCCGACCATCGAGTCCGGCCAATCGGGCACCCAACCGTTGTGACTGAACAGCCAGCGGTCTTCCACGAACGGTCCGACAGCCGCCTCGACGACGGGCATGCCGACCGTGGCGTTGCGCACGGTCGCCACGAAGCAGCCCGAGACGACCTCACCAACGATCGACCCGAGCGACGGGTCAGCCCACACCGGACAGCCACGTCGGTAGGTCCGCGCAGCGGTGTCGTCATCGGCATACCATCCGAGCCCGAATCCGTCGGCGTTGACCGTCCCCCCGCCGCGCATGTCCGCCGGCGCATAACTTTGGTGCAGCAGGGAGTGCGACGCGTCGATGACGAGCCCGGACATCGGTCGCGGTGAGCCGAGATAGGCGAGATGGCGGCACATGGTCAGTCGAGCTCGTCGGGTGTGGCGTCACGGGCGCAGCGGAACCCCGCAAAGATCTGGCGGCGGATGGGCAGGTCCCAGTTGCGGAACGTGCTGCGACACGCGACCGGATCGGTGCCGAACGATCCGCCGCGCAGGACCCGGTATCCGTCGCCGAAGAACACCTGGGAGTACTCCTCGTAGGGGAATGCCCGAAAGCCCGGGTAGCCACGGAACTCGCTGCTCGTCCATTCCCACACGTCACCGATGAGCTGGTGGACTCCTAAGGGGGAGGCCCCGTCGGGGTAGGCGCCGACCTCGGCGGGCCGGAGATGCCGTTGGCCGAGGTTGGCGTGGCGCGTGCCCGGATCCTCATCACCCCATGGGTAGCGCCGGGACCGTCTCGTGCTGGGGTCGTAGCGGGCGGCCTTCTCCCACTCGGCCTCGGACGGCAACCGCCGGCCACGCCAGGCGGCATACGCCTCGGCCTCGTAGCAGCAGACGTGGACGACGGGCTCGCGTGGCGGGACCGGCTCCCGGACGCCAAAACGCGTCCGCACCCAACGGTCGCCGTCACGCTCCCAGAAGCGAGGGGCCGTCAGCCCTGCCCGCTGCCGATGATCCCAGCCGGCCGTCGACCACCACCGCGGTTCGTCGTAACCCCGTGCTTCGATGAAGGCCGCGTAGTCGCCGTTCGAGACGGGGGCAGTGTCGATGACGTATGCCGGAACGTCGACGACATGCGCCGGTCGCTCGTTGTCGAGCGCCCACGGTTCGGTGGACGTGCCCATCGTGAAGGGGCCACCGGGCACCAGGACCTCGTCATGGCCGACGCGGCCGCCGGGCGGCGGTTCAGACGCCTCGAGCACGGGTGCTCCGGTGCGGAGCTGATGCGTGGCCAGCATGGTCTCGTCGTGTTGTTGCTCGTGTTGGGCGACCATGCCGAAGGCGAAGCCGTCGCGCAGCAGTGGCCGTCCTTCGTGTCCGGCCAGATCGACGGTGTCGAGGACGTCGAGCACCTTGTCACGCACTTCTCGGACGTAGGTCCGCGCCTCGCCTGGACCCAGCAGCGGTAGAGCCGGTCGATCGGCACGGGGATGTTTGAAAGCGTCGTACAGGTCGTCGATGTCGCGGCGTAGTGGCTCGCGTCCCCCGACGTCCCGCACCAGCCAGAGCTCCTCCTGGTTGCCGACGTGCGCGAGATCCCACACCAGCGGTGACATCAGCCGCGAATGTTGCTTGACGAGATCATCGTCGTCCACCGAGTCGGTGAGCAGTCTGCTGCGCTCGCGTGCGCGGATGAGCGATGTGGCGACCCGTTCGCGGAGCTGCTCGGTGTGCGAGGCGGTCATGTCCCTCTCCTCATCTAGGGGTCCGGCGGTGGCCGACCGTGTGTCG
>JANLYC010000352.1:0-6540 GCA_031365435.1 Nocardioidaceae bacterium | reverse complement strand
CGTCGAGGATCCACACCAGCTTGCCGTCCACGACCGCCGGATAGGTGTCCGAGTCGACCGTGAGCCACGGTGCGACCTTCTCGACCATCTGCCGGGGACTCCGGTCATAGATGATCTTGGACTCGGAGTTCACCCGCCCGGACAGGAGGATCGAGGAGTCCCAGAACTTCGCGGCATACAGCATTTGGTTGAACGTGGAGCCGATCGGCACGCCGCCCCGTCCGGCGTATGTCGAGTTGTCGTCCGAGCCGCCCGTCGTGGTGTCCGTGGCCGGGATGTTGAGCTCGACCGGCGTGGCGCCCTTCGGCGCTCCGACGATGGAGTAGCTGGGCTCGCTCTCGCCGTAGTAGACCTGCTGCTGGAAACTTCCGAACGCGCCCGTCGTCGGCAGGCCACTCGCTGCCCACACCGGCTCCCCGGCGGGACCCCGCTGGTCGCCGTAGGCGGCGACCACGCCGTAGCCGTGCGTATAGACCGTGTGGTCGTTGGTCCAGTTCCGCTGGTCCGGTCGAAGACCGTCGAGGTTGAGCTCGCGCGCAGCGATGACCACGTCCTGCGGCAGCGTGCTGGTGCTGTTGTGGAACGCGTAGCGATCGACGTCGAGCACGTCGGGCATCCGGTAGAAACCGCGCTGCTGCTGCAGCTGCTCGAAGGCCTGCGCGACGAGCTTGGGGTCGATGAGGCGCACTCCCGGCAACCCTTCGGCCAGCGTCTGCAGCTGCTCCGGGGAGTCGGTCGTCTCGCCCGGGTAGCTGACCGGCTTGATGTCGGCGATGTCGTACGCCGAACGCGTGGCCGCGATGTTCATCGAGATGTACTTCGCCTCCTTGTCGGCCTCCGACGGCTTGACCTGGAAACGCTGCACGATCGTCGGCCAGATGCCACCTATCAGCACAGCGGACAGGACGAGCAGCCCCAGACCCAGCACCGGCAGCATCCAGCCCGGCCGGATCACGTTGGCGAAGAACAGCACGGCACAGATCAGCGCGATGACCACGAGAATGTTCTTGGCCGGGAGTACCGCGTTCGCGTCGGTGTACGACACTCCGGTGAAGAGATTCCCGTCGGCGATGGCGAGGCCATAGCGATCCAGCCAGTACGCCACCGCCTTGAGCAGCATGAACAGCCCGAGGAGCACGGACAGCTGGACCTGGGCCGCATGAGAGAACCGGTCGCGCTTCGCCCCGAGTCGGATGCCGCCGTACAGGTAGTGCGTACCCGCCGCGATGATGAGGGCGAGCACGAGCACCGTGAAGCCGTAGCTGACGAGGAAGCGGAACCACGGGTACTGGAACACGAAGAAGCCGATGTCCTTGTGGAAGTACACGTCGCCTTGGTGGAAGGACTGCTGGTGACGCCACAGCAGATAGGTCTTCCAGTGTCCCGAGGCGCTCGCGCCGCCGAACAGGAACATCACGATGCCGAGGCCGATCAGGATCCAGTGCCGGATCGGGTCGACCGTGTCCTGGTAGCGCTCGACAGTGGGGTTGCGGTAGCCGTCGTTGAAGAGGATCGGCCGTTGGCGGTACGCCAGCAGCGCGCTGCCCACGGTGACCCCCGCCAGGAGCAGACCGAAGACGAGGAACAGCACGGTGCGGGTCCACAGCACGGTGGTGAAGACGCCGCCGTAGCCGAGGGAGTTGAACCACAGCCGCCCGGTCCAGACCTCGACGAAGACCGAGAACAGCACGACCAGAGCGATGGCGATCCCCAGGGTCGGCAGGAGTGCCCGCGGGCGCTGGGAAGGCTGGCGCCGAGGCGGCCGCTCGGGCCGGGTCTCCTCGTCGAACATGTCGCTCACGTGACTCCTTCATCCCAACCCGGAGATCGCGGCGATCGCGATCCCCCTGGACCCGGCAGACGGGACCTACGGCACAAGCGTCTCACGCAACGCTGAGACCAGTCCCGGTGCGACGTCTGAACCGTGCAGCAAGGCGTCGTCCGAGTCGTGCGAGCGCATCCGAAGCACGCAGTGCGCCTGCCCGGAACGGAGCACGCCCGCCACGATCCGGACCTCCTGGCGCTCGGCATGGCCGGCGGCGAACTCAGCAGCAGCCCGCGGATCGTCGGGGACGATCTCCTCAGCCTCCGGTGGCAGCGCCACGGTTTCGATGACCACCATGGCGCCTTCGACCGTCTCCGGCCATTCGATACGACTCAACAGCTCTTCCAACGATTCGGAGTCGTCGTCGAGTTCCTGCTCGACGGGCGTGAAGACGTTGGCTGTGCCGTCGTGCACGCCGAGCTCGACAGCAAGCTCCGGTTCCGCGACCGCCAGCGTGGCCGTGCGGACGAGGGCGAACAGGCTCGGGGCCCGGTCCCAGCCCGAGGCACTGGCATGGCGTTCCACCTCGACGACTGCGATGCGCAGACCCAGCGCTGGTTCCGACAGCTCGTCCGCGATCTCGTGCGTCATCGCGTCGCCCCCAGGCTCACAGTGTTGATCACGAGCACGGCGTCACCGCCGCGGTGTTGCCGGCATCGATGGCCTCGAGTGCCTTGACCGCATCGCCGAGGGTGCCGACCTTGACCAGTCGGATGTCGCCGGCCAGTGGCGACTGAGCGGCCTCCGCGCAGTCGCCTGCGGGGACAAGAAAGATCGTGGCCCCCTGCTTGAAGGCACCGGCGATCTTCTGCTGGACGCCTCCGATCACCCCGACCGTGCCGTCGGAGGTGATGGTGCCGGTGCCGGCGATGTAGCGTCCACCAGTCAGCTGGCCGGGGGTGATCAGGTCGTAGACAGCGAGCGCGAACATCGTGCCCGCACTGGGGCCGCCGATGTTCTGCCCCAGGGTGATGTCGACCTTGAAAGGCGGGTCGAACTTCTCACCGAGGCCAACGCCGATCCGGGACATCGACGGGTCCTGCTGCGACCGCTCGGTGGTCAAGGTCTCCGACTGCGGCCGCTGGTTCCGCTCGATGTCCAAGGTCACCTGGGTGCCGGGGGCCAGTGAGGTGATCGCAGTGATGGCCGCGTCGACGGAGTGGATCGCGGTGCCGTTGATCGACGTGATCACATCGCCCTTCTTCAGCACACCCTCAGCCGGTGTGCCTGACTGAACCTGGCTGATGGTGACCGAGACGGACTGGATCCCCGCCTGCGCGAGGCCTGCCGCGATGGCGCTGTCCTGCGAGTTGACCATGTCGGCGGCGTTCTGCTGCTCGACCTGCTTGACGGTCTTGCTCGGCGGGTAGGTGATGTCGCGCGGGATGACGATCTCGTCCCGGTTGAACCAGGCGGCAAGCACTTCGTTCAACCGTGGCGAGAAGTCCGGCGACGTCACCGACACGGTCGTCAGGTCGAGGTGACCCGACGTCGGATAGGTCTTGTGCCCGGTGATGCGGATGACCTTGGTGCCGTTGTAGGAACCCAGGGTGTTCTCGGTCAGGCCGGGTGACATCACGACGTACGGCATCGGGGCGGTGAAGGCGACCACGAGCAGCACGGCCAGCACGATTCCCGCCGTAGTCAGCGAGATGGTGCGACGGGTCATGCGGCCGATCGTCTCATCGGTCCGACTTCACCGAGGAGGCCGGTGGGCGTACCGACCCGCGCATCGCGACGCCGTGCGTCGGCTCGATCGGGGTCGACGGAACGGGTCTGCCCTTCTGCGGCACGGGTTTCGTCAGGGCCTGCTGCATACGCAGGAGGGCTGCCTCGGAATCGTCGCGACGCGGCTGCTCACGATCGCGCCCCAACCAGGCGACCCAGACCATGGCGAGGCCGGTCGCGACCAGCGGCGGAACCAACCACCACAGCACGGCCATCGACGCCTCCGCGTTGTTGTCGGTGCCGACCCGAACGGCCGACGGCAGGGCGACGCCTGCTGCGCTCAAGCGTACGTGCCGCGCGGGGCGTCAGGGCGTACCGACCCATTCCTCCGTGCCATCGCTGAATCGTTGATGCTTCCAGATCGGGACAGTCGCCTTGAGGTCGTCGATGAGGGCCCGACAGGCGGCAAACGCGTCGCCGCGATGTGCACACGCAACCGCCACGACGACGGCGACGTCGCCGATGGCGAGCGCACCGACCCGGTGCACGGCGGCGACGGCGCGGACGTCGTGCTCGGCCACGACCTTTTCGACCACCTCGCGCATCACCGCCACGGCTGTGGGGTGGGCGGAGTAGTCGAGCCGGTCGACGTCCCTACCGTGATCGTGGTCGCGGACGGTCCCGACGAACAGGGAGACTCCCCCGGCATGTCTGTCGGACACCGCGGCGTACACCGCCCCCACGTCGAGGGGAACGTCGCTGACGTCGAGCAGGCGGATGATCTCGGGCACACCTGAACTCTAGTGCCGATCTGGAGACGACCTGGCGACGTCAGCACCGATGCCCGTGCCCCTTCGGCGAAGTGGCGCAGGCCGGTACGTTGGAGGTATGGCTGACGTCCCTCCTGACCGCCCCGACGACGGCGTACCCGACGGCCCGGACCGTGACCCGTCCGACGAGCCGACGGCGCCCAACCCCTTTGCCGGTACGCCGTTCGAGCAGGTCTTCGGCGGACTCGCCGGCGGCGACATGAGCGGCCTGCAGGCCGTGTTCGGCCAGCTCCAGCGGATGCTCGCGCCGCACGAGGGCGCCGTCAACTGGGACTTCTCGCGCGATCTCGCCCGCCAGGTGGTCGCCCAGCACACCGACCGCTCCCCCGACGCGGGGGACGTCGCCCGTCTGCAGGACGTGGCCAGGCTCGCCGAGCACTGGCTCGATGGTGTCACCGACCTGCCGGCCGCCAGCAGCACCATGACCGTCTGGAGCCGCGCCGAGTGGGTCGAGGCCAGCATGCCGACCTGGCGGCGGCTCGTCGAACCGATCGCCGAGAGCGTCGTCGCCGCGATGAGCGAGGCGCTGCCGGCCGAGGCCAAGGCCATGGCCGGTCCGATGATCGGAATGCTCAACCAGATCGGCGGCGCCATGTTCAGCCAGCAGGTCGGTCAGGCGATCGGTGGGCTGTCACAGGAGGTCATCTCTGCAACCGACCTCGGATTCCCGGTGACCGACGACCACCGACCGGCCCTGGTGCTGAGCAACGCGGCGGCTTTCGCGGCCGGACTCGGCATCGAGGAGTCCGATGTCCTGCTCTACCTCGTGCTCCGGGAGTGCGCACACCAGCGACTCTTCCTGAACGCGCCGTGGCTGCGCGACCACATCATGGCTGCCACCGAGGCGTACGCGCGCGGTATCACGATCGACGTCTCGGCCATCGAGCAGAACATGCAGGGACTGGACCCGAGCAACATGGAGGCGATGCAGGAGGCGCTCAACGGTGGTCTCTTCGACCTCGAGCAGACGCCGGCCCAGCGCGATGCGCTGACCCGCCTCGAAACTGCGCTGGCGCTGGTCGAGGGCTGGGTCGACGAGGTCGTCAGCCAAGCCACGGAGAACGCCATGCCCGAGGCCGGCGCGCTGCGCGAGGCCGTCCGCCGGCGCCGGGCCTCCGGTGGGCCTGCCGAAGAAACGTTCGCCACGCTCGTCGGGCTCGAGCTTCGTCCCCGCCGACTCCGGGACGCGTCGGCTCTGTTCGGTGCGCTGCGTGCCGCCGAGGGCGCGGCCGCCCGCGACAATGTCTGGGCGCACCCCGAGTCGCTGCCGACCGCGGCCGACCTCGACGACCCGCTCGCGTTTGCCGAGCGCACCAAGGAGGCGGACAGCATCGACGTGCTGTCCGAGGAGTTCGACGCCGCCCAGACCGCCTTCCTCGACGCACCGGTCGACAGCGCGCCGGAGGTTCGCTCGGACGGGTCCGACGGGCCCGACGGGCCGACCGGCCCTGCCTCGACCTGACCCGGTGACCCTGTACCCGGTGTCCCCGTACCCGGTGACCCTGTATGACGACGCCTGGTCGTCGCTGTCCCGGTGGCGCCCGCCGAACGACGAACAGCGTGAGCTGCAGGCGGCGTACCTCACCCACCTTCGACGGCGGACCGACGGTCTCACCCGCGACTGCCATCCCGATCACATCACCGCCAGCACGCTGGTCGTGAACGCTGACCGCTCTGCCGTCCTGCTCAACCTGCATCGGCGCTACGAGATGTGGATGCAGTTCGGCGGGCATTGCGAGGAGAGCGATCGCGCGCTGCATGTGGCCGCGCTGCGTGAGGCTGTCGAGGAGTCGGGGATCGCCGACCTGGTCCTGGTCAACGAGCAGCCCACTCAGCTGAGCATCCACGAGGTGCGGTGTGGACCGATCCGCCCCTCGCACCATCTCGACGTGCGGTACGTCGCGGTGGCGCCGGCCTCGTCGCGGGCCCAGGCGAGCGACGAGTCGATTGACGTGCGCTGGTTCGGCCGCGACGAGCTGCCCGACAGTCTGGACGAACCGCTGCGCGAGCTCGTGGCGTGGGCCCTGGCCCTGTGAACCGCAGGACGGCTGCGACCCTGCGGCGAGACCTGAGAACCGAAGACCCGATGAACCAACGAGACCCCCGGGCCGCGGACGACGCTCGCCTTCCCCTTGCGAACGCCTCCGTTATCCCGGGGGCCTCATCGATGCTCAGACGCTAGACGTCGCCGCGGTCCGCGGTCAACGCGAACGCCCC
>JANLYC010000345.1:0-4493 GCA_031365435.1 Nocardioidaceae bacterium | reverse complement strand
CCACCTCGACCGAGGCTGAGCAGCAGGCGCCGACCACGGTCGAGTCGTCGAAGCCGACCACCAAGAAGGCTGCTGCCAAGAAGGCTGCCGCCGAGCCCGCCGAAGACGCATCGGGCGAGGCGACGACCGTGGCCAAGGCTGAGTCGGCTGAGAAGCCGGCCAAGAAGGTCGCGGCGAAGAAGTCCGAGGACAAGCCGGCCAAGAAGGCTGCGGCGAAGAAGTCCGAGGACAAGCCGGCCAAGAAGGCTGCGGCGAAGAAGTCCGAGGACTCCTCAGCGGCGCCCTTCGGCGCCGGCTCGCTGGCCGCATCGGAGAGCGGTGAGGCCCCGAAGGGCTTCCCGATCAAGGGCAACAGCGACTCGATGAAGTATCACCAGCCCGACGGTCAGTGGTACGAGCAGACGGTCGCCGAGGTCTGGTTCGACTCGGTCGAGTCTGCCGAGAAGGCTGGTTTCGTCGAGGCCGGCTCGAAGGCCTCCATCGAGGCGTCCGAGGAGGATGGCAAGTGAGCAACGTCTACAAGGACCACCGCGATGTGCTCATCTCTCCCGTGGTGAGTGAGAAGTCGTACGCGCTTCTCGACCAGAACAAGTACACGTTCCTGGTTGCGAAGGACTCCAACAAGACCGAGATCAAGATCGCGGTCGAAAAGGTGTTCAACGTCCAGGTCACCGGTGTCAACACCATCAACCGGCCGGGCAAACGCCGTCGTACGCGCAACGGCTGGGGGTCACGCCCTGACACCAAGCGGGCGATCGTGAGCCTTGCCGCCGGCCAGCGCATCGACATCTTCGGAGGTCCGGTCTCCTGACCGGGCTCGAGAACGAGGACTGAGAACTCATGGGTATCCGTAAGTACAAGCCGACCACGCCGGGCCGTCGCGGCTCCAGCGTCGCCGACTTCGTCGAGATCACGCGGTCGACGCCGGAGAAGACTCTGGTCAAGCCGCTCCCCAAGAAGGGCGGCCGCAACAACCAGGGCCGGATCACGACCCGTCACCAGGGCGGCGGGCACAAGCGCGCCTACCGGATCATCGACTTCCGTCGTTACGACAAGGACGGCGTGCCGGCCAAGGTCGCTCACATCGAGTACGACCCCAACCGCACGGCCCGCATCGCGTTGCTGCACTACGCCGATGGCGAGAAGCGTTACATCATCGCGCCGAACGGGTTGCGGCAGGGTATGCAGGTCGAGAACGGTGTCAAGGCCGACATCAAGCCCGGCAACAACCTCCCGTTGCGCAACATCCCGGTCGGCACGACGGTGCACGCGATCGAGCTCCGCCCCGGTGGCGGCGCCAAGATCGGCCGCTCGGCTGGTGTCTCGGTGCAGCTCGTGGCCCGTGAAGGCGCTCGGGCCCAGCTGCGGATGCCCTCGGGCGAGATGCGGTACGTCGACGTGCGCTGTCGCGCCACCGTCGGCTCGGTCGGCAACGCCGAGCAGTCCAACATCAACTGGGGCAAGGCCGGCCGGATGCGTTGGAAGGGCAAGCGCCCCAGCGTCCGGGGTGTCGCCATGAACCCGATCGACCACCCGCATGGTGGTGGTGAGGGCAAGACTTCAGGGGGCCGCCACCCGGTGTCCCCGTGGGGTGTTCCCGAAGGCCGTACGCGCAAGCGCAAGGCCTCTGACAAGTTGATCGTCCGTCGCCGCAAGACCGGCAAGCGCTGAGAAGGGCCTGACACATGCCACGCAGCCTGAAGAAGGGCCCATTCGTCGACGACCACCTGCAGAAGAAGGTGGACGTCCAGAACGACAAGGGCACCAAGAACGTCATCAAGACGTGGTCGCGACGTTCGATGATCGTGCCGACCATGATCGGTCACACGATTGCCGTGCACGACGGCCGCAAGCACGTCCCGGTGTTCGTGACCGACTCGATGGTGGGTCACAAGCTGGGCGAGTTCGCGCCCACTCGGACCTTCCGCGGACACGAAAAAGACGACCGCAAGAGCCGCCGCCGCTGACGCGGGCAAATCGACTGAGTAGTCGGAAAGAAGTATTGACATGAGCGTTACAGAGCGCAGGCGCGTAAGCGCCCGCCGCGAGAGCCTGCTGGGCGACCAGCCCGGCTCCTTCGCCGTCGCGCGCTTCGTCCGCGTGACGCCGATGAAGGCCCGCCGCGTCGTCGAGATGGTGCGTGGCGCGCAGGTGGACGAGGCCTTGGCCACACTCCGCTTCGCGCCCCAGGCTGCCGCGCAGGATGTCTACAAGGTGCTCGAGAGCGCCGTGGCGAACGCCACCGGCGGCGAGGGCCTCGAGCGCGGCACCCTCGTCATCACGAAGGCGATGGTCGACGAAGGCCCCACGCTGAAGCGTTTCCGCCCGCGGGCACAGGGGCGCGCCACGCGCATCCTCAAGCGCACCAGCCACATCACGCTGGTCGTCCAGCCCGCCGAGAACAACAGCTCTGGAGGTGCCCACTAATGGGCCAGAAGGTCAACCCGCACGGCTTCCGCCTCGGTATCTCCACGGACCACAAGTCCCGTTGGTACGCCGACAAGCTCTACAAGTCCTACGTCGGCGAGGACGTCGCGATCCGCAAGCTCCTCACCAAGGGCATGGACCGCGCCGGCATCAGCCGCGTCGAGATCGAGCGCACGCGCGACCGCGTCTCGGTGACGATCTACACCGCCCGCCCGGGCATCGTCATCGGTCGTCGCGGTGCCGAGGCCGACCGCATCCGCGAGAACCTCGAGAAGCTCACCGGCAAGCAGGTCAAGCTCAACATCCGCGAGGTCCTCAACCCCGAGATCGACGCGCAGCTCGTCGCGCAGGGCGTTGCCGAGCAGCTGTCGAGCCGTGTGGCCTACCGCCGGGCGATGCGCAAGGCGATCCAGACCGCGATGCGTTCCGGCGCCAAGGGCATCAAGATCCAGTGCAGCGGCCGCCTCGGTGGGGCGGAGATGTCCCGCTCCGACTTCTACCGTGAGGGCAGGGTCCCGCTGCACACGTTGCGAGCGGACGTCGACTACGGCTTCTACGAGGCGAAGACGACGTTCGGCCGCATCGGCGTGAAGGTCTGGATCTTCAAGGGCGAGGTGGCCGGGACGCGCGCCGAGCGCGAGGCCCAGGCAGCGCAGCTAGCCCAGGCCGGCAACCGTAACCGTCCTGCCCGCGGCCGTCGGCCCGAGCGTGGCGCGGAGCGTCAGCCCGACGCAGCGCCGGCTGAGGCCGCCGCAGCGGCAGTGCCCGTCGAGGCGCCTGCCGAGGCCCCCGCGGCAGCGCCCGCGGCCACCACGGGATCGGAGGCCTGACGGCATGTTGATCCCCCGCAGGGTGAAGCACCGCAAGCAGCACCATCCCAAGCGCACGGGAGCCGCCAAGGGAGGCACGAAGCTGTCCTTCGGCGATTTCGGCATCCAGGCGGTCGAGGGCCACTACGTCACCAACCGTCAGATCGAGTCCGCGCGTATCGCCATGACCCGTCACATCAAGCGTGGCGGAAAGGTCTGGATCAACATCTACCCGGACCGCCCGCTGACGAAGAAGCCTGCCGAGACTCGGATGGGTTCCGGCAAGGGATCGCCGGAGTGGTGGATCGCCAACGTCAAGCCCGGGCGCATGCTGTTCGAGCTTTCCGGCGTCCCGGAGACCATCGCTCGCGAGGCCATGCGCCGCGCACAGCACAAGCTTCCGATGAAGACTCGATTCGTGAGCCGTGAGGGCGGTGACTTCTGATGAGTGCGACGACCGCAGCTGAGCTGCGTCACCTCGACAACGACTCCCTGGAGGAGAAGCTGCGCGAGGCCAAGGAAGAACTGTTCAACCTGCGGTTCCAGGCGGCCACCGGTCAGCTGGAGTCGCACGGACGGCTTCGTCATGTGCGGCGCGACATTGCTCGGCTCTACACGATCATGCGTGAGCGTGAGCTGGGCATCACCTCGTTGGCGTCTGATGACAGCGATGCCGGCAGTGCCGGCGACGACAGCAATGACAGCAATGACAGCAATGACAAGGGTGCAGCATGAGTGACGTGACAGTGCAGCAGGCGAGTGAGCGCAAACCCCGCAAGGTCCGCCAGGGCCTGGTGCTCAGCGACAAGATGGACAAGACCGTGGTCGTGTCCGTCGAGAACCGCGTGAAGCACGCCCTCTACGGCAAGGTGCTGCGCCGTACCAGCAAGTTGAAGGCGCACGACGAGACCAACCAGTGTGGGGTCGGCGACCGGGTCCTGATCATGGAGACCCGCCCGCTGTCCGCCACGAAGCGGTGGCGCGTCGTGGAGGTCCTCGAACGCGCCAAGTGAGCGAGTACGGGCGAAGCCCGGCTCGTCACTCGGGCGCCTTAGAGGCCGAGACGACGTAAGCCACCCAAGACCAGAGAGATCCGTTCCATCAGGCTCAGCTCGCTGAGAACCGATGCGACATAGGAGAACCAGATGATCCAGCAGGAGTCGCGACTGAAGGTCGCCGACAACACGGGTGCCAAGGAAGTCCTGTGCATCCGGGTGCTCGGTGGCTCCGGTCGGCGTTACGCCGGCATCGGCGACA
>JANLYC010000341.1:0-1766 GCA_031365435.1 Nocardioidaceae bacterium | reverse complement strand
GCACCGGGGGCCCACCGGCCGAGCTCCCAAGCCGACGTACCCTGCTCCGCGGTGCGGCGCTGGCCGGTATGGCGGTCCCGGTGCCGCCCTCGAAGGTCTCGTCCGTCATCAGGTCTCCTGGTCTCGGTGTCGCTTTCGGCGTCGTGAAAGCCGACTTCTTCGTCGGAGTCGAGCCTAGCCAGCGGCACCGGCCGGTTTCCACGTGTCCGATGGTGCTAGGACCAGGCGTGCTCAGCGCCGCGAAGTAGCTTTCTTGGTCGCCCGCCGGGGAGCAGCCTTGGCGGTCGCCTTCTTGACGGTCGCCTTCTTGCCGGTCGCCTTCTTGCCGGTCGCCTTCTTCGCGGCCGTCTTCTTCGCGGTCGCCTTCTTCGCGGTCGCCTTCTTCGCGCCCGCCTTCTTCGCGCCCGCCTGCTTGGCCGGACCCGTCAAGGCGACCTTGGCCGGGGCGCTGAGCGCGGCCGCGGCCCTGGCGCGGCGGCCGACCCGGACAGCGCGGCCCTCGAGGATCGGCGCCAGGAACTGACCGGTGTAGCTGGCCGGCACCGAGGCGACGTACTCCGGTGTCCCCTCGGCAACGACGAGACCCCCCTTGTTGCCGCCCTCGGGTCCGAGGTCGATGAGCCAGTCGGCTGTTTTGATGACGTCGAGGTTGTGCTCGATGACCATCACCGAGTTGCCCTGGTCGACCAGTCGCTGCAGGACGCCGAGCAGCTTGCGGATGTCCTCGAAATGCAGACCCGTGGTCGGTTCGTCGAGGACATAGATCGTTCGGCCGGTGGAGCGCTTCTGCAGCTCCGAGGCCAGCTTGACGCGCTGTGCCTCGCCACCGGACAGGGTCGGGGCGGGCTGGCCGAGCCGGACGTAGCCGAGCCCGACGTCGACGAGCGTGCGCAGGTGGCGGGAGATCGCAGGAATCGCCTCGAAGAAGTGGACGGCCTCCTCGATGGGCATGTCGAGGACCTCGGCGATGGTCTTGCCCTTGTAGTGGACCTCGAGCGTCTCTCGGTTGTAGCGCGCACCGTGGCACACCTCGCACGGGACGTAGACGTCGGGCAGGAAGTTCATCTCGATCTTGAGCGTGCCGTCCCCGGAGCAGGCCTCGCAGCGACCGCCCTTGACGTTGAACGAGAAGCGGCCCTGGAGATAGCCGCGCATCTTCGCCTCGGGAGTCGAGGCGAACAGCTTGCGGACGTGGTCGAAGACCCCGGTGTAGGTCGCCGGGTTGGAGCGCGGCGTGCGGCCGATCGGCGACTGATCGACATGGATGACCTTGTCGATGTGCTCGACGCCGGTGATGTCACGGTGCCGCCCAGGCACCTCTCGCGCGTTGTAGATGCGCTTGGCGAGTGCCGTGTAGAGGATCGAGTTGACCAGCGTGGACTTGCCCGACCCCGACACGCCCGTGATCGCTACGAAGCAGCCGAGCGGGAACGAGACCGTCACGTCCTGCAGGTTGTGCTCGTAGGCGTCGTGGACGGTCAGCTCGCGGCCCGGCGTCGGCGGGCGGCGCACGGCCGGCAACGGGATCTCCTCGCGACCGGACAGATAGGCGCCGGTCAAGGAGTCCGGGTGGTCGAGCAGGTCCTGGACCGTGCCCGAGACGACGACCTGGCCACCGTGCTCGCCGGCTCCGGGCCCGATGTCGACGGCCCAGTCTGCCGAGCGGATGGTGTCCTCGTCGTGCTCGACCACGATCAGCGTGTTTCCGAGGTCCTTGAGCCGGATCAACGTCTCGATGAGCCGGTGGTTGTCGCGCTGATGGAGCC
>JANLYC010000276.1:0-7732 GCA_031365435.1 Nocardioidaceae bacterium | reverse complement strand
CTGGTGACGTACACCTGATTCGACCACGCGCCGGCCGCCAACTCATCGGTGCTGCCTACGATGCGGATATGTTGACCAATCGCTCGGCACCGTCGACAACGGTGACACCCGTGCTCGTCTACCCCGACGTGCGCGCTGCGGTGTCCTGGCTGACGACTGCGTTCGGGTTCGAGGAGCGCACCCGGATCGGCGATGCACACCGAGCGCAGCTACGCGTGGGCGAAGATGGCGCGCTGGTCGTCGCCGACGTCCGCGGTGAACAGGTCGCGCCGAGCCATGGCCAGGTCACCCACGTGATCAAGGTGCGGGTGCCGGATGTCGATGCTGCCTTCGTGCGGGCCCGCGATGCCGGCGCCCGGGTGCTCGGCGAGCCGGACACCCAACCCTTCGGCGAACGCACCTGCACCGTCGAGGACCTGGCCGGCCACCGGTGGGAGCTGACGCAGACTGTTCTTGACGTCGAGCCGGAGGAGTGGGGCGGCGTCACCGTCGCACCGTGGTAGTCCCGCCGCGAGCCGCAGCAGTCAGTGCACGAAGTTCAGTGCGCGAAGTGGCGGGTGCCGGTGAAGTACATCGTTGCGCCGGCCAGCTTGGCGGCCTCGATGACCACGTCGTCGCGCATCGACCCGCCCGGCTGTACGACGGCACGCACACCGGCCTCGAGCAGCACCTCGAGCCCGTCCGGGAACGGGAAGAAGGCGTCGGACGCGGCCATCGACCCGGCCGCCCGGTCACCCGCGCGCGTCACCGCCAGACGGGCTGAGTCGACCCGGTTCACCTGGCCCATGCCGACGCCGACCGTAGCACCGCCCGCAGCCAGCACGATGGCGTTGGACTTCACCGATCGGCAGGCACGCCAGGTGAAGGCCAGCTCGGCCAGACCGGCTGCCTCGAGCGGCGCACCGGTCACGAGCGTCCACGTCGCAGGGTCGTCGCCCGCGGCCTGGAACCGGTCCGGCTCCTGAAGCAGGACTCCCCCGCTGATCTCGCGCGTCTCGACCGTCACCGCGGGCGGCGCACCGGCGACGAGCAGTCGCACATTCTTCTTCTGCGTCAACAGGTCGAGTGCTCCCTCGTCATACGACGGCGCGACCACGACCTCGGTGAAGACCTCGGCCACCTGCGCGGCCATGGCAGCAGTCACGGGCCGGTTCGTCGCGATGACGCCACCGAAGGCGGACACCGGATCACAGGCGTGCGCCTTGGCGTGTGCTTCCGCGACGTCGGACCCGACCGCGATGCCGCACGGGTTGGCGTGCTTGACGATGGCGACGGCCGGCGCATCGAAGTCGTACGCCGCCCGGTATGCCGCCTGGGCGTCGACATAGTTGTTGTAGCTCATCTCCTTGCCGTGCAGCTGCTGCGCCTGGGCGAGCCCGGGCTCGGTGGAGGGGTCGGCGTAGAGCGCTGCCTTCTGGTGAGAGTTCTCGCCGTAACGCAGCACGCCCACGCGCTCATACGTCCGCCCCACAAAGCTCGGCCAGACCTGTTCGTCATCCGCCGTCAGCTCACGGGCACACCACTCGGCCACCGCGACGTCGTAGGCGGCGGTGTGCGCGAACGCGGCGGCCGCCAACCGCCGCCGCTGCGCCAAGGTGAACCCACCGTCGCCCAACGCCGCGAGCAGGTCGTCGTACTGGTCAGGAGACGTCACGATCGCGACACTCGGGTGGTTCTTGGCCGCCGCCCGGACCATCGACGGGCCACCGATGTCGATCTGCTCCACACACTCGTCCGTCGACGCACCCGACCGGACGGTCGCGCTGAACGGGTAGAGGTTCGACACCACGAGGTCGAACGGCTCGATGTCGAGCTCGGCCAGCTGTTCGCGGTGAGATGTCAGCCGCAGATCGGCAAGGATGCCCGCGTGGACCCTGGGATGGAGCGTCTTCACGCGGCCGTCGAGACACTCCGGAAACCCCGTCAGCTCCTCGACCTTCGTCACCGCCGCACCTGCGTCGGCGATCCTCGCGGCCGTCGAGCCGGTCGACACGATCGCCACCCCGGCCGCGGACAGCGCCCGTGCCAGCTCGTCGAGACGCGCCTTGTCGTAGACGGAGATCAGGGCGCGCCTGATCGGGCGGCGTCCGTCGTCGGCCGAAGTCTTCGGGATGCTCGCGGTCATGGGATCGTGACCTTCCTGCCGTCGATGGTGAAGCCCTCGCGCGCCATCCGGCCGATCTGGTCGACCAGCATGGCGCGCTCAGCTGTCTTGATGCGTTCCGTGAGCGAGCCCTCGTCGTCATCGTCCTCGACCGGCACCGCGACCTGCGCCACGATCGCCCCGGTATCGACTCCCTCGTCCACGACGAACAACGTCGCACCGGTGATCTTCACGCCGTAGTCGAGCGCATCGCGGGGCCCGTGGATGCCGGGGAACGACGGGAGCAGGGCGTTGTGCGTGTTGACGAACCGTCCACCGAACTCTGCCAGGAAGACCGGGCCGACCAGCTTGAGGAAGCCGGCCGAGACGACGAGGTCCGGTCTGTAAGACGCCACCTGCCTGGTGAGCGCGGCATCCCACTCGCCGCGCGACGGATAGGAGGAGAGCTCCACCTCGAACGTCGGTACCCCGCATTCCTCAGCCCGGCGTACGGCCATCGTCCCCGGCCGATCAGCGCCTACGGCCACCACCTCGGCGCCGTATGCCGGATCACGGCAGGCGTCGAGAACTGCTTGCAGGTTGCTGCCCGTCCCGGAGACCAGGACGACAAGGCGAACGGACACCGACTGACGGCTCCTCGAGGACGACGTGGGAACTGCAGCGACCGGTCAGGACGCCGCGCTCACGATAGCGACCCGGCGTCGGTCGTGGGTGGTTCACCCGATCGTCCTTGGCCCGGCGCGGCCTGCCACCAGCGCGCGGCGCCGGCAGCAACCGCTCCCCCGACGAGCAGGGCCAGCCCGCAGACCGCGACGACCGGGAGGACGTCCGGCCCGACATCCTGCATGCGCCCTGGGCCCACGCTGCCGCGGGCGAGCCAGGTGAGGGCACCGAAACCGACGCCCCCGAGCAGCCCGCTGGCGGCACCTCGTAGGGCGGCCTGATCCAGCGTGAACGCGGGATCGCGACGCAGAGCCACCAGGCCTGCGACACCGCCCGCCACCACCGGCAACAGCACCAGCACGATCTGCCACCAGGCATGGCCGGTGTCGGCCGGCAATGCGGCGAGCACGGGAAAGTCGGGCATCCGCCCGAGTCGGACATCGACCGGCGCCACCGACGTGCCGGTGCCGACCTGGAAGCCGGGACCGGCGATGAACGCTCCAGCGCACAACACAGCGTTCGGCACCGTCGCCAACCCGATCAGCGCCAGCGCGAGCGAACCCACGGTGCCGGCTGCGAGCCCTTCCTGCAGCGTGACGGCCTGCGAGAAGTGCATGACCGCGGAACCGACGAAGAGAAGTGCTGACGCCAGCACCATGACGGCGAGGCCGGCCGCGGCCCCACGCAGCACAGCCCGGGCGGTGAGCGGCAGCAGGGCGAGCACAGGCTCCACCGAACCCGAGCCACGGACGACGCCGAGCCCTCCCGTCACGAATCCGACGGCCGTGAGTGCGATCAGGACGCGCACCAGGCCGGTGTGGGCAGTCGGCGAAGAGGCGACGCGGCTCACCACACCCCCGACGGCCGCATAGCCCAGCGCGATCAACAATGCACCGCTCAAGGCATCCCCACCGTGTCGGACCGACGACGTAGCCCCGCTCCAGCGGCCGGCCCGGTAGACGAGGAAGCCGAAAAGCGCCAGAAAGCCCAGTGGAATGGCCGTTATCGATGTTCCGGAGACCTCGACACCGCTGCCGTTGCTGAGCAGCCAGCCGAAGGCGCCGACCCGGACGGCGGCGCCGAACGATCCGGTGTCACCGGCGAACCAGACACCGACCGCGATCGAGACGCTGAGCACGAGGCCCACCGACGCTGCTGCGGCACCGGCCACGAGGGCCGATAGCACGATCGGTCGACGCGGCGGCTCGGCAGTGGCCTTGACCCGCAGGATGGGGCGCGACATCAGCTCGGTCATCGTGATCATCGTCGCCGAAGCGGCAGGCGCGACCCGTACGGACACGCCGGATCCGGCCATCGACCCGACGTCTCTTTGCCCATGCGGTCCACGCCTGCGGGCGCCCTCGCAAGCGCACGAATGGCTATCGGGCCGTACGATCGTCTACCGTCGAGGGTCCGATACCACTCGCCGTCGACCCGGCGCGACCGCACCCGAGGAGCCCGTACATGTCGCGAGCAGACGCGTACAGCGCGTTCTACCGCGAATCGCGGTCGCGGCTGCTCCTCCAGGTGTACGCCTACTGCGGAGATCCCGAGGTGGCCCAGCGCGCCCTCGCTGACGCCTACGTCGCCGCCGGACATCACTGGCGCAAGATCGCCGACAGACCCGACAAGGACCGCTGGCTGCGCGAGATTGCGTTTCGAGCCTGCCGTCGCAGCCTGAACCGCGCGCGTACGCCGTGGTACGTCCGTGCCCTGCACACCGCCGACGAGCACCGGCCGCTGCTGGCTGCGCTGCAGTCGCTCTCGTCGCACGACCGCCGCTTGCTTGTCCTGCGCTACCTGGCTCGGCTCGACCTCTCCACGGCCGCCCGTGAGGCAGGAGTCACCGACGACGCCGCTCGACAGTCGCTGGCCGCCTCGGTCCTGGTCCTGGCCGACCATGGGCTCGACGTCACCGACGACGGCATCAGGGCTGCCCTGGGCGACCTGCGTCGCGACCTCACCGACGAGCCCATGGAACGCGCGTCGCGGCTGCGGCGCGAGGGCAACCGCCGACGGCGATCGCACATGGGCCTGGTCGCCATCTGCTCGCTCGCGCTGGTCATCGGTGCCGGTGCGCTCACGGCGGCGCAACCAGAAAGCGTCGCGGTGCGTGGTCCGGGTAACACCGGCCCGACGAGAAACGGCGGCCCGACGGAGCTCCCGGCACCGGCCAACCAGATCGATGCTGCGGTGCTCGCACCGGTCTCGGTGGTCCAGGAGATGAAGTACGCGAACCCGTGGAAGCTTCAAGAGACCTCGACCGATTTCGGGACCGCAGCCCCGTACGACGAATGCCTGTCGAGCGTTCCCGTCGATCAAAAGGCCGCTCACTTCTACGTGCGGACCTTCACCTCGGGTGCGGGCCGACAACCCGCTGTCGCCACCGAGGCGCTGGAGGTCTCGACCTCCATCCGGGCAGCCGACAGCACGTACGAGCGCATGGTCGCGGCATTCTCCGCCTGTCGCGCGGACAACCACCAGATCACCGGCTACAGCCTGGTGCGAGGCGTCGGCGACGCGTCGGCGCTGATCTCGATGAAGTACGTCGACGAGCGTGGCATGCACACCCAGCTCATCTCGATCAGCCAGTCCGGAGTGGCGACGACCGTATGGGTGGTCGACACCCCCAACTCCCGGCCTGCGTCACCACCTGAGCTGGTCCGACTCGCCGCGTCGTCGGTGCAGTCGCTGTGCCCGCTGAGCATGGGCGGTTGCTCGAGACGACCGTTCACGATCGTCCCTGAGGTGCCACCGCGGGTCGACCGGGCGAAGGGGTTCCTCACCGCCATCGACCTCCCCGTCTTCGAGGGCCTGACCGAGCCATGGGTCGCGACATCGCCCAGCACCACGCGCACCAACCCCGCCGCGACCCAGTGCGACCGCGCCGACTTCTCGGGTGCGAAGGCGATCAAGACGGCGGCACGCAGCTTCGTCGTACCCAGCGCGCAGACGCTCGCCACGATCTTCGGGATGACCGAGACGCGGGGGTCGTTCAGGAACACGGGTGACGCGAACGCGTTCGTCTCCACCGTGAGCAAGAACGTGCGCACCTGTCACGACCGGCAGCTTTCCCTGGATGTCACGGCAGCGCGGACGGTTCCCGTCGCCCAGGGCGTGGCAAGGGTCTGGACGATCACCCTCGCCGCGTCGAAGAACCGCGATCTCACCTTCCGGATGGCACTCTTCCGGGTCGGCACGACCGTCGGGCAAGTGACCTTCACGCCGACGGCCAGATTCGACCTCGACAGCCGTGACTTCGACGCCCTGGTCCGGCGTGCGGCGCTGCGCGTCACCCAGAACTGACCCGGGTCGCTATCCCTGCAGCAGCTCCCGCATGAGGCCGGCTGTCTCCGAAGGCGTCTTGCCGACCTTGACCCCGGCGGCTTCGAGGGCGTCCTTCTTGGCCTCGGCCGTCCCCGAAGAACCCGACACGATCGCGCCTGCATGGCCCATCGTCTTGCCCTCCGGGGCCGTGAAACCGGCGACGTAGCCGACAACCGGCTTGGTCACGTGGTCCTTGATGTACGCCGCGGCGCGTTCCTCGGCGTCGCCACCGATCTCGCCGATCATGACGATCGCATCAGTCTCGGGATCGTTCTCGAAGGCCTGCAACGCGTCGATGTGCGTGGTCCCGATGATCGGGTCGCCACCGATGCCGACGGCGGACGAGAAGCCGAAGTCACGCAGCTCGTACATCATCTGGTAGGTCAAGGTGCCGGACTTCGACACGAGCCCGACCCGACCCGGCTTGGTGATGTCGGCGGGGATGATCCCGGCGTTGGACTTGCCGGGGCTGATCAGGCCCGGGCAGTTCGGCCCGATGATGCGCGAGGTGCCCTTGGACTGCGCGTACGCGAAGAACTCCGCGGTGTCCTTGACCGGCACACCTTCGGTGATCACCACGATGAGCGAGATACCGGCGTCGACGGACTCGACCACTGCACCCTTGGTGAACTTGGGCGGAACGAAGACCACGCTCACGTCGGCCCCTGTTGTCTCGACGGCCTCGGCCACGGAGCCGAAGACAGGGACGGTGGCACCAGAGAAGTCGACGCTCTGACCGCCCTTGCCCGGCGTCACGCCACCGACGATGTTGGTGCCGGCCGTCAACATGCGCTGGGTGTGCTTGGACCCTTCGGAGCCGGTCATCCCCTGCACGATGACTCGGCTGTTCTCGGTCAAGAAGATCGCCATGGTCGCCTTACCTCGCTGCCAGTTCAGCGGCGCGGTCGGCCGCGCCGTCCATCGTGTCGGCCATCGTCACCAGCGGGTGGGCCGCCTCGGACAGGATGCGCCGTCCCTCGTCGACGTTGTTGCCGTCCAGTCGGACGACGAGCGGCTTGTTGGCCTCGTCGCCGAGCAGACCCAGCGCGTGGACGATCCCGTTGGCGACCTCGTCGCAGGACGTGATCCCGCCGAACACGTTGACGAACACGCTCTTGACCTGCGGGTCGCTCAGGATGATGTGCAGGCCGTCGGCCATCACCTGCGCCGAGGCGCCACCTCCGATGTCGAGGAAGTTGGCCGGTTTGACGCCGCCGTGCCGCTCACCGGCATACGCCACGACATCGAGCGTGGACATCACCAGTCCGGCGCCGTTGCCGATGATGCCGACCTCGCCGTCGAGCTTGACGTAGTTCAGCCCCTTGGCCTTGGCCTGCGCCTCGAGGGGATCGGCTGCGGCCTTGTCCTCGAACGTGGAGTGGTCCGGGTGCCGGAAGTCGGCGTTGTCGTCCAGGGTCACCTTGCCGTCGAGCGCATCCAGGTGGCCGTCGCCGAGCCGCACCAGCGGGTTGACCTCGACCAGCGATGCGTCCTCCTCGACGAAGACGGTCCACAGCTTCTGGATGACCTCGATGGCCTCGGCAGCGAGATCGGAGGCGAAGCCGGTCGCCTCGACGATCTCTCGCGCCTTGGCGTCGTCGACTCCCACCAGCGGGTCGATGCCGACCCGCGCGATCG